>JBOGRE010000302.1:0-3683 GCA_050749345.1 Nitrosarchaeum sp.
GAACAATATTCGCAAGGCATCAGAACAAGGCAAACCAGACATTATTGAAATAGCAGGCAAATTGTTTGATTATAAAAAACAGAATGAATTAGACTAAGATTATATCTTACCAAGAATGAATTTTGATGATGTCGTTTCCAACTAGACGTCTTCGCAGATTACGAACTTCTGAGAAAATGCGAGAGTTAATTCAAGAAACCACTTTAACACCAAGAGATCTAATCTGTCCAGTATTTGTTCAGGAAGATCTAAAATTTAGAATCAAAGTTGAATCAATGTCAGAAATTGAGCGATTACCTCTAGAAGATATTAATGATGAAGTTGGTACGATTTCAGATTTGAATATTCCATCTATTATGTTATTTGGAATACCTGCCAATAAAGACGATGCAGGTACTTCAGCATTTGACGACAATGGAATTGTTCAAAAAGCGATTTCTCAGATTAGAAAAAATTATGGAGATAAAATAGTAATCATGGCAGATGTATGTCTATGTCAATTTACATCTACAGGTCATTGTGGAATTATTAAAGGAGATAAAATTGATAATGATTCAAGCTTGGAAACACTAGCAAAGATTGCTGTTAGTCAAGCAAAAGCAGGTGTAGATACAGTTTCACCATCTGCTATGATGGATGGTCAAGTAGCAACAATAAGAAAGGCATTAGATGATGAGGGATTCACAGATGTATCCATAATGTCACATTCAGCAAAACATCGCTCATCATTTTATTCACCTTTTAGAGATGCAGCAGAATGTGCACCAAAATTTGGAGACAGAAAGACATACCAAGTTCCATTTACAAATGCACGAGAAGCAATGATGGAGGTTGAAACAGACATCAATGAAGGAGTAGATATTGTAATGATCAAACCAGCTTTAGCATATTTAGATTTGATATCTGAAACTAGAAGAAGATTCAATGTTCCAATTGCGGCATATAGTGTTTCAGGAGAATATGCATTGGTAAAAGGTGCTGCAAAACAAGGATGGGTAAATGAAAAAGACATTACAGAAGAAATACTATACTGCATTAAACGAGCTGGCGCTGATATGATTGTAACATACTTTGCAAAATCAGCAGCAAAGTTTCTTCAAAAATCATGAGAAACGATGAACGTTTTGAGATAGAAAGGGCTTTTGATTTACTACCTCATATTGTAGGTTCTAGTTGGGCAGTAATTTGGTTTAGATTAAATAAAATAAAAAAACCTACTCGTGAAGAATATAGGAAAAAAAGTCTAGAATACCTAAAAATGATGGAGCCTATCTTTGAATCATACCAAACAGATGAAAAATTTTCAGAGATAATAAAATACATTCAGATAAGAAAACAAGAAGAGTATGAAAAAATCATATCGGGTTTGAATAAAGAAGTTGAAAAGAGATACAATAGATATATCGATTATGGATAAATAAGAAAAAAGATATAGTTTACGAGTAACCTTTGCTAGTTTATCTTGGACTCTATCATAGTATCCGTTTAGATCCATAGATGGAATGTAAAATGTTGCAGAAATTACATCATCGGATTTGGCATTGCAATCAATACAGATCTAAAGAGATCAAAATTGATGGGGGTGAAATTTAATGGGTAGAACGTGTAGAGAATATGCCAGATACATAGAGCAAAAGCAGTTCAAAACAAAATTAGATATGAAATAGGACAAAAAAGATGCACATTCTATGGTAATATTTTTGTTAGTAGATAATACAAGATGTATCTGTTGTAAGGCAGTTTTAAGAACAAAAGCCAGAGAGAGGGGGAAAATTAAATTATTTTATGTAAACAAAATAAGATTATTCTATTTCTTTTTTTATCTCATCCAAAAAATCTTTCAATATTTTGGTTCGTTTTTTAGCCTCAATTTTACCAGATTTTGTGTTCATAAGAGATTCTAATTTAAGCAGTTTACGGTAAAAGTGGTCCAAGGCCCAAATTTTATCATTAGGTGCTCTATTTTTGCAGAAAGGATCTTTGATGTTATAAAATGGTCTTTTTTCAGAACCGCTTACAGCAAAGACTCTGGCAATTCCTATTGCACCAATTGCATCCAAACGGTCAGCATCCTGAAGAATTTTTCCTTCAAGAGTTACAGGAATTTTATTTCTAGAAAAACTATGATCACGAATAGCATCAGAAATTATCTGAATCTCTTCTTTTGTAAAATTGAATTCTTTTAAAATTTTCTTTGATTCATTTGCACTTTTTATTGAAGATAATTTTGAACGTTTGTCGGATTTGGGGTATGAAATAATATCATGTAATAATACAGCACTTAGAACAAGTTTTTTATTGACATTTTCCTTTTTACATATTTTTTGGGCATTTTTGAATACTCGCATAATATGATCAAAGTCATGAGCAGGGCATTAATCATTGAATCATATACTTTTTGTTTTAGCGAATCCACAACATTCATTTTAAAATCTCCATAGTTTAGGTTTTACAAACTTTAATTTTTTCTGTGTAATTAAAAGTGCCCAATCAATAGAAGCAAAAAAAATCACGCTGCAGATACCTATTCCATCTAACAATAAAATTCCAACATATCGTTCTTCAAAAATTTGTAGAAATGGAGTCAAAACAATATTGCTAATTGATAACATTACATAATAAGATAAGACCCTTCCAAACCAAAATCCAATGTAGATTCCAAAACTTTTGGCTTTCATCAAACCATATGTAATAAACAACATGTTGCTAGGAAGTGGAGTAGCCGCAAAAAGAAAAGATGCCAAGACATACCCATATTTTTTTTGTTTGAGAAAATTACCGATTATATCAAGATTAGATTGTTGTTCAGAACCTACAAATTTTCTAAAAAAACTGCCGATATTTTTTAAAATGAATCGTCCAATAGTAGCACCTGTTGCACCAACAATTGAAAGAACTATCAAATTCAAACTTGGATCAAATGCATAAAAAGATGACAAAATAATCCAGGTAGGAGGCATAAGAATTGGTGGAGAATTTACACCAATTAGAACAAGAAAAACTCCAAAATAAGATAACTTTGAAAAAATCTCGAAAATATCTGTCATATCTACTCTTTGAACGTGATTTTTTTATTTCTAAACCCTTGGATTATCATTTAATCATGAAAATACTGTGAAATGAACGTAAATCAACTAAAAATTTCATAAATTTTAGAACATTGATCAAAAAGTGGAAGAAGTTTAAACAATCATGCAATATACTTATAAGGAAATTATGTATAAATTGTCCATGTCTGAAGTTAACTGGAAGTGTTTTAGATGTAATCTTACATTTAAGGATGAAAACATTGCAGACATACATAAAGAAATTTCAAAGCATTCTATCACTAGAGTAAAACCCATCACCGCATAATTTTCAAAATTATTCAGATTATTCTCAAGATTTAGTAAGTAGATGTAATGCAGAGGGTGGGATTTGAACCCACGAACTCCTGAAAGAAAGGATTTCCTATTTTTGAGGATCTTGAGTCCTTCTCGGTTGACCGGGCTTCGATACCTCTGCAATAAGATTGAATATTGACTGATATTTTTCAATTACTATTAGAATAAAATTCATAAATGATCGTAAAATCAGAGAATTTTTAAAATAGTTTGTTTGTTTTTAAAAGTTGATTATTCTCTATCAGTATAAATTCAAAAAAAAAGAATCATGTGTAAAATTGACCTAAAAAACAGTACTTT
>JBOGRE010000303.1:0-2631 GCA_050749345.1 Nitrosarchaeum sp.
TTTACGATCTATTCAAAACACCAAAGCGAGTGGGAATAAATTTTCTGTTGGAAAGTCTAATGTCATCATACCAAGATCATAAAAAATTTTATAGATGATTTTTACCGTAAAACTTGACAAACTTTGATGTATTTTAAAAATATTTTCAAGATGTGATAATTAAAAAATAACGGATATTTCAAATATTGTGATTTTTAGCATGTTGATAACAATGTTCATTACAGAATCAAAACATTCAAGATATTAGCTAAGTTCATTAATATCAATTAAGAATATTTTGAATATTGATAATTGCGTGTATTCCAGCTTATAATGAAGAACGTATGATTTCAGATATTATTCATAGAGCAAAAAAATTTGTAGATAAGGTAATTGTGTGTGATGATGGTTCTTCTGATAATACTGTACAAAATGCAAAACAAGCAGGTGCAGAAGTAATTCAACATCAGAAAAACTGTGGCAAAGGAGCTGCAATGAAATCGCTTTTTAAATATGCAAAACAAATTGATGCTGACATTACAGTAACCTTAGATGGTGATGGACAGTTTTTACCTGAAGAGATACCAAAGCTGATAGCCCCCGTGATTGAAAAAAAATCAGACATTGTAATAGGATTTAGATTTGATGATAAAACAGAAATGCCATCATATAGAAGGATAGGTAACAAACTGCTAGACAAAGTCACTAACATTGCAGTTGACTTACCAGTTAGAGACTCTCAGAGTGGATTTAGGGCATATTCTAAAAAAGCGGTAGATATGATAAATTTTTCAACAGATGGATTTGGAGCCGACTCTGAAATACTCATTAATGCTGCAAAAAGCGGACTAATAATTTCTGAAGTAAAAGCAACTGTAATTTATAACACTGGTGGAAGAACTTCCACCAAGAATCCTGTTTCACATTTTACCATTGTCATTACATCTATCATAGAACAAATTGCGCTTGACCATCCATTGAGATATCTTGGAATACCAGGAATTATCTTTTTAATCATAGGTATAATATATTCAGTTATAGTCATAACAATCTTTAACGATGTAAGATATTTTTCAATACCATCTACTTTGGTAGCTATTGGTACTTTGATAACAGGTCTTATGTTTTTGTTGATGTCAGTTGTGTTATTTGCTATTGGAAGAATTCTTCGTAGGCCATAGAATTATTTTTATTTCCAGAGAATCAATCTTGCTGTGTTATTTCGTATTTTGATGATTTTATTTTGTGGTTTTTGTATATGTTTTAAAGTTTAAGCTGCGAGCGTTCTCCTAAAAGAAGCTGGGATTTTTTTGGAGTGGAATGATTATCAATTTCTGAAGCATGCGCTATTATGCTATCAGATAAATCAATTTTGGCAGATATTTTGCAATCATCCATTATTATAGAATTTTCAATGTTGCAATTTTTTAGAATGCAGTTATCCCCTACTGAGACATAAGGTCCTAGCCTTACAGATGGACCTATCTTACAGTTTTTACCAATAATCACAGGACCTGTAACAAAAGAATCCCGGGATATTTCCGTATTTTTTCCAATTACTATGCCATCTTTAATAGTGGAATCATCATCTATTAGAAATTGATTCTCAGTTCCAATTGAATCCAGTATTAGCTTGTTTGCGTGAATTATATCCTCTGGAGTGCCAGTGTCTTTCCACCAACCAGTAACAGTATCATATTCTACTTTATACCCTTTATTCATCAACATGTCAAGTGCATCTGTGATTTCAAGCTCTCCTCTCCACGAAGGCTTTAGGTTATCTATAATATCAAATATTTTTGAAGTTAAAAAGTAAATTCCAATTACAGCTAGATCTGACGGAGTATCTTTTGGCTTTTCCATGATTTTTTTTATCTTACCAGGATTTTCTTTGTCAAGCTCTGCAATACCAAATCTTTGTGGTTCATCTACTTTACATAATAAAATCATGGCATCAGAGTTTGATGTTTGGAATTTTTTTGTGTAATCTATTAAATTTTTTCTTAGTACGTTATCACCTAAATATACAATGAATTTATCACTGCCAATAAAATCCTTGCATAATCTTATTGCATGTGAAATTCCTTTTGGAAAATCTTGATAGATGTAAGTGATTTTTACACCAAATTTTTCCCCTGTTCCATAGTATTCCTTTACCTTATCAGGATACACATCTCCAATTATAATTCCAATGTCTGTAATTCCTGCAGTTTTTAGATCATCTAATGCATATTGAGACATTGGCTTGTTAGCTATGGGAAGTAGTTGTTTTGGTCCAGTATGGGTTAGTGGTCGTAGTCTTGTGCCATGACCACCGTGAAGTATTATTCCCTTCAATTGGATTTAGAAATTAATTGGGTAGTATATTTTAATTTGGTTTTGCGACACATAAATTAGTGTGAGATTTCAGACCTGTCAGGACTTTTAAGTTAGGGTTGATTTTCAACCATTTTGGCTTATTGTGTATTCCTTGCATTCTCTGATTTATCACATTCTAGAATCAGTGGATATGTCAAGGAAGATGAGATAAAAGTTTCAGTGTGACTATCAAACCATGATTTCTCCACAACCCAATCTTTAATTCATTAGAATATAATTCTGATCAGAATTGGATGTATCTGGAGATCCTGATGATTTCATGCCTGTCTACAC
>JBOGRE010000304.1:0-5311 GCA_050749345.1 Nitrosarchaeum sp.
ACCCATAAGATTAGAAATCAAAGAATCAATTATTAAAAAAATATTAGAAAAAAATTCATCAGAGAAAATTAAAAAACTCAGTGAGAAAAAAGAAGTTCAAGTTATACAATTTGAACCAAAAGTTTGCTACTCACTAAATCCAGAAGAGTTCAGCGATATGTGTATAGGATCAGATATTGATTCTACACGTTTATTTCAAAAGTAATCCATTAATAATCAAATTTTTTTGAGATGATTATGAGTTTTCACGTATTTGATACATATGTCAAATCAAAAAACGGTCATGTCATGCATTTTGATGTAATAACTGATAAAAATGATACACAAAAAGCGATTAAATTTGCAAAAGAATGGTTAAAAAGTATTGGAGAGAAAGATGCAAAAGTTACTACAGAAGAATGTAGGTTTTGTCATACACAGTCGGTATCAGAAGAAATTGAAATTGAGATAATGACAAATGGTTATTTTATTGCAAAAATGGAAGGTTGTTCTGAATAAAATTTAGATAATCATGCATGCAATCTGGCTTACATTTTCTAAAAGTGATAGGGAATATCTAAAGAAGATTATTGATAAAATTTCAGAAAAATATCACGCCCCAAAATTTGAACCACATATTACAGTTTACGTATTGGTAAACTCGGAAATGAGATTAATTGACAGTATTGCTAAAGAAATAACATTGAATTATAATTCATTTTCGGTCAAAAAATCAAAAATTTTACAATCGGATGAATTATGGAAAACTGTATACATAGAATTAAAAATAAATAACGAGATGGAATTGATTCATAAAAATCTTAAAAAACATTTTGAAAAAATTTCAAAATATGAATTTAACCCACACATAAGCCTAATTTATAAAATCTTGCCAATAGAAGAAAAAATCAAAATAATAAATGAATTAAATATCAAAGATGAATTTATGATAAATAAGCTTGCTGTACAAAAATTTTTTCCAGATATAGAGAAATGGAAGATCGTAAAAGAATACAATTTAGTTTGAAAAATCATCAGTATGCTAAACTATCTCACATGCTCATAAAATTCTGAATTTGTGAGAATATTTCAGACTAGATTTTGCAGTAACGCTGCACCAAAAACTCCAGCAGAATCACCTAATTTATTTTTTAGAATTGGAGTATCAATCAAATCTGAAAAAACCTTGTGATATACTGAATCTTTTCCTTCAGTGTATAAAAAATCAATATTAGACAAGCCTCCTCCTAGAACTATTACATCTGGATCTAAAATATCAATTACATTTGCTAATCCAAATCCAAAGTTTTCCAAAAATTCGTCCTTCCATTGTTTTGTTTTAGAATAATCAAGATTTCGTATAATTTCAGACATATTTTGTGATTTTCCAGTTAGTTCTTTCCATCGTTTTTCTAATGCGGGACCACTAATGTATGTCTCAACACAGCCTTGTTTTCCACAATAACAATTATTTCCATTTCTATGTAATGTATGATGTCCCCATTCTCCAGCAATATTGGTTCTACCTTGATGAATTTTTCCATCAATAACTATACCTCCACCTACACCAGTACCCATTATAACTCCAAAAACAACATCAAATTCTTTTGCGACACCCAATGTAGATTCAGCTATTGCAAAACAATTTGCATCATTTTCCATAGAGATTTTTTTATCTAGTTTGTTTTCTAAATCTTCTCTGAGTGGTCTTCCTATAAGACATTGAGTGTTGCTATTTTTTATCAAACCTGTTTTTTTTGAAATTGCACCTGGAGTGCAAATTCCTATAGAATAATCTTCAATGTGTTCTAAAATATCCGCAGTTAGTGAACTAATTGCGTTTAATATTTTATGATAATCACTTTGTGGAGTTGGAATTCTTTTTCTTTGAATTGTGTTAAGACTTTCATCTAACAGAATTGCCTCTATTTTAGTCCCACCAAGATCTATTCCTAGTTTATGCAACAATGATTTAATGAAAACAGGATTGCTTAAGTTTTAGCTAATTAGATTTGAAGATATTTATCGACCAGGTGCGCCAGAAACAGAAATTACATCATCAATTCTAAGAATCATGCAGGCAGCCTCGGTAGCAGATTTAATGATCTGTTCTTTTACTACAAGAGGCTCTACGACATCAATAGATAACATATCTGCAATCCTTGTATTTCTTGCATCAATTCCTGTCCATTTACGACCTTGATTTTGTTTTGCTCTAAGTGTAGCCATCGTATCAATAGGATCCATTCCAGCATTTTCTGCTATTGTGAGAGGAATAATCTCCAATGCCTCAGCATATTTTTTAATTGCAAGTTGTTCTCTACCATCAAAGCTGTTTGCCCAGTCTTTTAGTTTAGATGCTGCATATGACTCTGGTGCTCCGCCTCCTGCAACAATTTCTGGTTTTTCAATTACGTCTTTTACCACCATTAAAGAATCATGAATCGAACGGTCAACTTCATCGATAACTCTTTGTGAACCACCTCGAATAAGCAAAGTTACAGATTGTGGATTTTTACATCCTTCAATAAATACCCATTTGTCTGATTCAACCTTCTTTTGATGAGCTAAATCGGCAGTACCAAGATCTTTTTCTGTAAGATCATCAAGATTAGAGATGACACGTCCTCCAGTAGCTTTGCCAAGTTTTATCATATCACTTTCTTTAACACGTCTAACTGCCATAATACCATATTTTGCTAAATAGTGTTGTGCAATATCATCAATTCCTTTTTGACAAATTAATACATTAACGCCAACGTGATGAAGTTTGTCAACCATTGTTTTGAGCATTCTGTTTTCTTCTTCCAAAAACATTTGCATTTGTGTAGGATCAGTAATTCTTATTTCTGAACTCATCTCAGTCTTTTCAATTTCTAGTGCAGAATTTAAAAGTGCAATCTTTGCCATCTCAATTTTAGTTGGCATACCACTATGAACAACTTCCTTATCTAAAACAATGCCTTTGATGATTTGAGTATCTGTGATAGAACCGCCTGCTTTCTTTTCAACTTTAATATTTTCAAGATCAACAGAATATTTCTCTGCCTTCTTTGTTGCAACTTTTAAGATTGCATCAACTACAACTTTAGAGAGTGCATCACTGTCTTCAGAGACTAATTTTGATTGCATACTGGTTGTGGCAATCTTGAGAAGTGTTTCTCTATCATCAGGCCTAATTTTTTTTGCCATTTCAGCGTAAATTTCTAGTGTCTTTTCAGCTGCTGCTTGATAACCTTCAATAATTACTGATGAGTGAACGTCTTTTTTGAGAAGATCTTCGGCTTTAGCTAAAAGCGCACCCCCAAAAACTACTGATGATGTAGTGCCATCGCCTACTTCATTATCAACCGTTTTTGAAATTTCAACCATCATTTTGGCAGCTGGGTGTTGAACGTCAATTTCTTTTAAGATGGTTGCACCATCATTTGTAATAGTAACATCACCTAAGGAATCAACTAACATTTTATCTAAACCTCTTGGACCTAGACTGCTTCTTACTAATTCAGCGACTAGTTTGGCAGCAGCTATGTTGTTGTGTTGAGCATCTTTACCTTTTTGTTGTAATGCACTCTCTTTTAAAACGAGAACTGGTCCACTTGGTGTTTGTTGAATTGATGCCATTGAGATAAGCTACAATCCATTTTATCCCCCTTTTTAACATTGCTTAGTTGATTGGATTAATGTAAGATCTCATCTTAACATCTACAATTCCTCCGGATAGGATACGAATTGATGGAAGAGCAAGAAAAGGTAGAAAAAGAGGAATCAGATGGGGTCTTGAAAATTTACATCCAGAATCTACAATTGAATTATTAATTTGTTCAAAATTAGATAAAACTTTTTCAAATGAGTCAGTAGAAATAATTCCTGCTAGTTGTAATGGTAGTGATGCGATAATTTTACCAGATTTTACTACAACTAAACCTCCTTGATTTTTTATAAGAGTATTTGCAGCAATGGATATATCAGAATCATTAGAGCCAATTACAATCATATCATTTTCATGAAAACTCCAAGTTGATGCAAATGCACCAATGTCTGCTCCAAAATTTTCAAGAAATCCTATAGCATGTTTGTTAGTTCCATGAATTCTATCCAAAGCTGCTACTTTCCATACATCCTTATCTAAAGAAGTCATAATATTTCCGTCTTTAGTAAATAGTTCTGTCGAGCCCAATTTCGTTATAATTTCAGTTTGCATAAAAATTGTATTGGCAAGAATACTTTTCTTGTTTGATGTAATACCAAAGTCTTTGGGGGAGAGTTTGTTTAGTTTGACTGTTTTTTTTATCCATGAAGAAATTATTTTTTTCTTTATTGAGGTAACAATACTTCCATTTGAAACAACCAGTTTTCCACCTACAAAGACTTTGTTGGGTTTAATGGATTTCAAGTCATCAAAAATTAAAATATCAGCGAGTTTTCCTGGTGCAATACCACCCAAATCTTTACTCATGTTGTAATAATCAAAGCAGTTTTTTGAAGCCATTGAAATAGCATCGATCGGTTTTAGACCGAGTCTGATGGATTCTCTAATACAGTGATCAATATGGCCATACTTTGCAATATCTGTTGGATCAAGTCCATCAGAACAAAACATCAATCTGTCAAGATTTGTTCCATGAGACAATACGCATGGAATAATTTCTTTCAAGTCACGCCTAATCGATCCTTCCCTGATCATAATCCACATTCCTAGACGGAGTCTTTCTAAAACCTGATCAAAATTGATAGGTTCATGACATGACAAGATTCCAGATGCGACATATGCATTAAGTTTTTTTTCACTGGCTCCAGCAGTGTGTCCATTAATTATGCAGTCACCTTCTAACATAGTATGTAAAGATTTCATTGTTTTAGGATCTCGAAGTGTCACTTTGGTCCATGAAAAAACTTCACCCAGTCCTAGAACATGAGGATGTTTAATTGCTAATTTTTCTTGTGATAACGATAAAGTTTTGCTATGACTAAATTTTCCATCAACAGGAAGACCGCCTGGAACAACTTGAAATATTCTAATTGGTAAATCTTCGCCAAGTTTTAGAAATTCTTGAAATCCTTTGTAACCAGATACACTGACAATGTCGATAGGATCTGAGAAGAGAGACGTTACTCCACAGAGAAGAGATTTTTTTGCAAATTCGGAAGGTAGGACAAATTGATCAATGTGTAAATGTGGATCAGCAAAACCTGGCCCCACATATTTTTCATTGACATCAATGATGGTTGTTTTTGTTCCAATTGTATGTTCTGCGTCTGGACCAACATATGCAATTCTATCACCAATTATTGCAATCTGAATTTTTGGAATGATTTCTCTAGTGTAAAC
>JBOGRE010000305.1:0-1737 GCA_050749345.1 Nitrosarchaeum sp.
ATGCAATTGGACCAGCTGATGTGTAAATGATAAATCCATACGCCCCGGGAACAGAGTGATCAACATGAATTGGTTCTACTTCTAGTGAGCCAACCTTGAATTTTTTTCCAGTCCTAAATGTATTGATCTCACGTGGTATGGGTTCATCTTTTCTGTTGTATGGTCTTGGCTTGTAACTTAGAATTTCTCTTTCTATCTCACGATTTGATCTCTCTTCTAAAGCTTGTAAAATAAGATGACATGTCTCTCCCATGTAAACTGGAATGTCTTCATGCAAAAATGAAATGTAATCTGCATGATCCGAATGTGCATGTGTAAGTAAAATTGCATCTACATTTGGTTCTACAATCTTACGTTCAGCCATTGTCATTAAATCATCACGATAAACACCTTCAATGTCTGGCAAAAGTCCCATTGTAAGAAAATCTTCTATTCCATTTGCTACTCTTGGGTTGATGAATTCTTCAAAGAATTTGGCTCTTCTTGCAAAACCTTTGCCAAAATCTAAGAAGACTCTAGTGTCTTTGTCTTCAAGTAGGATTTTGTTACCGCCTATTTCATTTACTCCACCGTAGAAGGTAAGGCTAGTCAATAACGTCCTTCTTAAGTTCAAATACTAAAAGGATCTGATATCTTATTTCTGTACTGAAAAATTCAATTAACGCACAAAACGGATTTATCGTTCTATATTATACTCCTTCTCATTGGCAATTCCTGATTTTGAAAGTATAATGTATCCACTATTGTCGTGTGTTGATGATGGAAAAGAACACAGTATGGTAGAGATTGAAGGTCGTTTAGTTAAGCAATTTAATTTAACTCAGGAAGAGGAAAGACAGCTAAAACCAAGTAGCACCACAGAAACTCTGTTTCAAAATAGAATGCGTTGGGCAAGGTTTTATCTGAAAAAAGCAGGTTTACTAATAGACCCAAGGAGAGGATATACCAAGATAACCTCTGAAGGATTGAATGTTTTGAAACAGGATATAAGAAAAATTGACATAGAATTTCTTTCAAAATATCCACAATTCATCGAATTTTATTCTAAGAAAAAGACTGATCAATCGGTAAATGTTGTAACCGCAGAAACAACTAGCAAGACTCCTGAAGACATGGTAATTGAAGGATATGAAACATATCGAGGAAGTATTGAAAAAGAAATTCTTGAAAAGATAGGTAAGAATTCCCCCTCCTTTTTTGAATCACTTGTTTTAGAATTAATACAAAAAATGGGATATGGTGTAAATAGAGAGGTATTAGGGAGAACGGGCGATGGTGGAATAGATGGGGTGATACGAGAAGATCGACTTGGTCTTGATGAAATCTATTTCCAAGCAAAAAGATGGAAGGGAACAGTACCGATTCATCAGATTAGAGATTTTGCAGGAGCATTGATGTCAAGAAAATCAAAAAAAGGAATTTTCATCACAACATCTGATTTTTCAGGAGATGCTGGGGATTTTGTTAGATCAATTGACAGTAAAATTGTTCTAATTAACGGTGAACAACTTAGCAGGTATATGTATGATTATAACGTAGGGGTAACCTCAAGCGAGAATGTTTATGATCTTAAGAAGATAGATGAAGATTACTTTGAAGATTAGATTACTAGAATCACAATACCGATGAGAACTGGCATCTGTCTGTCGTAAGGCTTTAGGTTAAGTAAAAATCACCTAATCCGTGGATGCCACCTCTGAAGCAAGACTTCTTGCCAAGTTTAACACATTCCTTCAC
>JBOGRE010000306.1:0-11139 GCA_050749345.1 Nitrosarchaeum sp.
GGATTGTATACTAACCATCCCCAACCACTGCCTTGAATTATTGTAGAAGTGGATGAGAATTTTTCCTTGAAGTCAGAAAAGCTTCCAAAGGAAGTATTGATTGCATCTGCAATTGATCCTCCGGGCTCTCCGCCTCCATTTGGTTTCATGTTGTTCCAAAATAGCGTATGATTATCATATCCACCACCATTGAAATTAATGGCACTTCTTTGTCCTTCTGGTACTTGATTAAGATTGGACAAAATGTTCAAGATGTCTTTATTCTGTATGTCTATTGGACAATTTTCTAGTGCTGCATTAAGTTTGTCTGTGTATGTTTGGTGATGTTTTGTATGATGAATCTCCATTGTTCTTGCGTCAATGTGAGGTTCTAATGCATCATAAGCATATGGTATTTTCGGAAGTGTATATTTTCCCATGTAGACTAATCAATATTTATTCCATTTATTGCTTTACTAGCCAATTAGTTTTTACTTGCTAAAAATATCGTAAAAATATGAAACTATTGATAGTTTTTGCATGTATTATAACTATTTCAGTATCTTCGATTAGTTTGCAGTTCTTTGAATCAAATGATATTTTTCACACTTATCTTGATAGAAGTGTCCCATTTGTTGGAGCAAATATTCCAAGATTTGAGGGAATTGAAGGCAATGGAATTAAAATCGCAGTGATTGATACAGGAGTAGATTTTAATCATCCAGATCTTTTTGGATGGGGACCAGATGGAAAGGTGATTGGAGGATATAATTTCATTCAAGAAGGTGAACCTCCACTTGATACAAATGGACATGGAACACAAGTTGCTGGAGTAATTGCTGCCGATGGGCAATTAGTAGGAGTAGCTCCAAAAGCAAAAATTTTAGCATACAAGGTTTCAGAGAATGGTGAAGCTATATCATCAGATTTGATCATAAAAGCAATAGACAGATCAATTGAAGATGGTGCAGATATAATCAATATTAGTTTAGGAGTAAACAAAACAAATGCAAGTATTGA
Source organism: Nitrosarchaeum sp. (assembly GCA_050749345.1). Taxonomy (GTDB): domain Archaea; phylum Thermoproteota; class Nitrososphaeria; order Nitrososphaerales; family Nitrosopumilaceae; genus Nitrosarchaeum. The sequence continues at coordinate 1,000 of JBOGRE010000306.1, forward strand.
ACATGCTGTAAACAGAGCACTTGAAAAAGGAATCATTGTTGTAACTGCTGCTGGAAATGATGGCCCGATGCCTCGAACAATTGGCAGTCCAGGAGAAAATCGCGGTTCAATTACGGTTGGTGCAACATATAATAATTTGACATCAAGTTTGGTTGCAACATTAGAAGTTAATGAAAAACCATATACGGTCATTCCCATGGTAGGATCTTCTAAATTAAATGAGCCAATTGTTAGTAAAATAATCTTTGGAGGATATGGAAAGAAAGAAGATCTTAAAAATATGAATGTAACAGGTTCAATTCTTCTTGTAGAAAGAGGAAGTAATATCAAAGGAGACCTTCTCTATTTTTCTACAAAGGAAAAAAATGCAGCAAGTGCAGGAGCAAAAGCATTGATAGTTTATAATAATGAACCAGGAATATTTCTAGGTGAATTAATACATGATTTTGTAGAATCAGACTATAAACCACAAATTCCAGTAGTATCAATTGATAGAAAAGCAGGATTAGAAATTAGAGAATTGCTTCAAGAAAAAAATAAAGCAAGCTTACATCTTTTTTATAACCCAGATTTTGTTACATATTTTAGTTCGAGAGGACCAGTTTCACCGTTTTATATAAAACCAGACATGGTAGCTCCAGGTGCATATATCAATACAACACAAATCAATGGAGGATATAATTTCACTAGCGGCACAAGTTTTGCGACACCTCATGTGAGTGGGGCAGTAGCATTATTGCTTGAAAAATATCCGAATATGGATCCTCATGAAATCAAATCATTGTTAATGACTACATCTGAGCGTGTTTCTGATGCTTATGGTAAAGAGTTTTCATTAAGTGATTCAGGTTCAGGCAGGCTAAATATTGCAAAGGCTTTTCAGGCGAAATTAATTATCATGCCACCAAATTTTGCAATTAATTTATCTTCGGATAATCCTACTGTTCAAAAACAACTAGAATTAAAACTTCTAGAAGGAACTCTAGAAAAATTAGAAGTTAAATTTGAAGGACCAGAATTCATACAATTTACACATGTTTTAGAAGGAAATAACTTACTAATCAAAATAAAAATTCTTGGACAAAATTATGGAAAACATGAAGGAAAAATAATCATAAATCATGATGAGGTAAAATATGTGATTCCCTTGTTAATACATTACACTGAAGGTTCAATTTCTGTAAATCAAAAAGATGGAAAACTTAACTTTGCAATTTATCATCCAGAACAGTGGAGTTTTGCAAAAATTTCAGTAATAAACAGCATAGATGGAAAAACAGAAACAACTACAGCAACTCCAGAAAGAAATGCATCGGTAAGAGTCAATGAAAATACAGAGTACTGGATCGATGCAAAAATAAAAGTTAATGGAAAAACTTTTGATGCATATAATACTATTGAAGTGAATTCAATAAATGAAAATATTCAGAATGAATTTGAATTATTTGACATTCCAGAAAAACAAATAGCAATAGTTTTTGGAATTGTTATAATTGTAGGAATTTTTGGAGTAATAGCAATAAGAAAAACAATTACTAGTGAAATTTAGGACCTGCGTTTAGTATTTCAGATGCAACATTATGAAATTTTTTAAAATTCTCAACAAACATTTGAGCTAATTTTTTTGCAGAAAGTTCGTATGAGTTTTTATCGGACCAAGTATTTTTTGGATCGAGGAGTTCAGATGGAACGTCTGGAACTTCAGTAGGAATATCCAGATTGAATAAATCATCATGTCGATACTTTATAATGTCAAGAGCATCAGTAAGAGCAGCAGTTACCATTGCTCTACTATACCTTATCTTGATTCTTGTACCAATACCATATGGTCCACCAGACCACCCTGTATTAACAAGATAAACAACTGTATTGTGTTTATTGATTTTTTCTCCAAGAAGTTTTGCATAGACAGATGCGGGTCTGGGCATAAATGGTGCTCCAAAACATTCAGAAAATACAGATTTTGGTTCTTTGATTCCTCGTTCAGTTCCAGCTAATTTGCTAGTGTAACCAGACATGAAATGATACATTGCACCTCCTTTTGTTAGTCTGGATATAGGTGGCAAAACACCCAATGCATCAGCAGTTAGAAATACAATTACTTTTGGATGACCACCAACACTTGGAATTACTGCACCTGGAATGTAATCCAATGGATATGCAACGCGAGTATTTTCAGTTAATCGATTATCATCATAATCAGGAATACAGTTATTGAGAACAACATTTTCTAGTACAGAACCATGTTTTATTGCATTCCAGATTTCAGGCTCAGCATCTTGGCGAAGGTTGATGCATTTTGCATAACATCCTCCTTCAAAATTGAATGTTCCATAATCAGACCAACCATGTTCATCGTCTCCAATTAATCTTCGATTAGGATCAGCTGAAAGGGTAGTTTTTCCAGTACCAGATAATCCAAAAAACAAAGCAGTGTCACCGCTTTTTCCAATATTTGCAGAGCAATGCATTGGAAATATACCACGTTCAGGTAAGAGAAAATTCATTACTCCAAACATGGATTTTTTCATCTCGCCAGCATATTGAGTTCCTCCGATCAAAACAATTTTTCTAGTTAAATCAATCAATATGAAAACATTTGATGTGGTACCATCAACTTTAGGTATTGCTTCAAAATCATTAATACACATTACAGTAAATTCAGGTTCATGATTTTCTAATTCTTCTTTTGATGGTCTTATGAACAGTTGTCTTGCAAAGAGACTTTGCCAAACATGATCATTGATCACTCTAATAGGTAATCGATTTTTTTTGTCTGCACCAACAAATCCATCAAATACAAAAAGATCTTTTCCATCTACAAAATGTTTCATTTTTTCAAGAATTTTTTCAAATTTGTCACTTTGAAATTGATGATTAATTTTTCCCCAATCAATTGTGTTACAGGTTTTATCATCATACACAATGAATCGATCATCAGGAGATCTTCCAGTATATTTTCCAGTATTAACAGAAAGAGAACCAGTAGAATTTATCACCCCTTCGTTTCGAGCAACTGCAATTTCTACTAGGTCATCTACGCTCAAATTACGATATATTTTTGATGGATCTATTCCAAAATAGTGTATTTGAGATAAAAATTTATCAGTTTTAATAGGACCTGATATTTCGGTCAGAGGAAGTAACCCCCGTAAACAATTATCATAATAATCCCAGGCTTAATCATGAGATATTTCGATCCGACTTAATTTTCCTTATTATCTCTTTCTTATCAGATGATTTTTTTCATCTAGGAACGTATTTATTTAAAATTTCAAGAGTCAATCTGATGCCGATCAATAAAGAGAAGCTAGCTAAAAGACAAGAAGTTAAAGAACACAATCCAGATTTTATCAGACCGGAAAGCTGGCGTTATGTTAGACTTCAGACAAATTGGAGAAAACCAAAAGGAATTGATCATCATCAAAGAAAACAAAAAAGTAGGGGTCGTCCAGGACTTGTCAAAGTAGGTTATGGCGGACCAAAAGAGGCAAAAGGATTACATCCTTCAGGATATACAGATAATTTAGTTCATACAGTAAGTGACTTGGAAAAACTAAACCCAAAAACAGATGGAGTACGATTTGGACATGGTGTTGGTACTAGAAAAAGAAAAGAGATCATTGTAAAAGCAATGGAAAATAAATTCAAAGTTTTTAATGCGAGAGTGAGTGCGAGTGGTAGTAAATCTTAAAGCTAAAAAAAGACTAGTAGCACGTGTTACCGGTGTTGGAATTCATAGAGTAAAATTTGATTCAGATCATTTAGATGATGTTGCTGATGCAATTACCAGAGAAAATATTCGTAGTTTAATTACAGCAAAAAAAATTAAAATAAAATCAATTGTTGGAACTTCAAGAGGAAGAGCACATACTAAAAAAGCTCAAAAAAACAAAAGAGGAACAACACAAGGATCAAAACAAGGTAGAAAGGGTGCAAGAGTAGGAAAAAAAGAGGTTTACGTTGCCAAAGTTCGTGCATTAAGAAGATTGTTAAAAATTGCTAAAGACAGAAAAGAACTAACAAATCCAGAATTTTGGATACTTTACAAAAAAGTAGGTGGAAATACGGTAAGAAACAAAGCCCACTTAAGAACACTGATGGAAGAAATTATTTCCAAGAGAAAAAGTTAGAATCGATAGATATTATTTTCTAAATCTAAAATTTTACCGTTCTTAATTACAATTCCTTCTTTAGTCAACATTACAGATTTAATCTCTGCACCATATGCATAACCACCAATTGTACCATCAGATTTTACAACTCTGTGACAAGGAATTATTACTGGGTAAGGATTCTTGTTCATAATTTTACCAATTACTCTTTGTCCATTTTTCAAACCAACTGCTTTTGCCAATTCACCATATGTGGTTATTTTTCCTTTAGGCACTTCAAGTAATTTTTTGTAAATTTTTTCATCTAGATTCAAAGTTTGATTACCTCAAGATCAGTATTATTTAGAAAATTAATTAACTTTTGTTTGTTTGAACCAAGTCCACCCCAATCCAAAAGAGCAGTTTTTGCCATTTTATTTTGCTCCAAAATATGCAAAAATAAATATTTATCAATATTATCAAGTGCGTGTTTTGGTACAACAGTTCCAAGTGCAAATGTTCCTTCCAGTAATTCCTTGGTAAATTTTTCAGGATAATGTGTACCTCCAAAACAAATTGCCACAGGAAAGGGTGTGATATTTTTAGTCATTACACTGTGTACTAAAATAGCGATAGAATTACATAAAGATACATCAGTCCATTGTTTTTCTGTTGTACCAATTTCAATGAAGATAGTAGGTTTAGTCAATGCAGTAGGTCCATGGTGTGTAGCTTCGATTGTGATTTGAAAATCTGAGAACCGTGATTTATTTTTCCAGAGTGTTTGGAGATATTCTTTTTGGATATATGGATGAGGTATTGCTACCTGTTTATCATTTCCTCCAAATTTGGCTACTGAAAAATTACCAGTGCTATGACAAGTAAGAGCTAAAACACCAGACTCAGCAGCATGTTTTGAGAGAAAAATAAATCCATCATAATCATATTTTTCTTCTAACCAGTCAGCGGAAATTGTAGGAGTTGTGATTAGTAACAAGTCATAGTACTTGCCATGATAGATTTCACCATCTTGCGTCATTTCTTGGGAAAGAAATTTTGCCATATTGTATCCCGCATGGTCATCACGGTATGCTACAAGTAATTCCATGAGATAAGAGATATAAGGACACCTTATTAATTTCCAGCATTGGATCCTAAGCAGACTTTAAAAAATATGGCTAATACTTTAAAAATGGCTAAAAAGCCAGATCGTGATGAGTATCAACAGCATCTCAGATTGGTATTAATAGGAATTGCAGGTGTTGGTGCTATTGGCTTTACAATTCAGTTTGTTTTTTCTGTAATTACGGTTGGTAAATAAAATTGTCCGAAGAAATCAAATCTCATCTTTTTGCAATAAGAACGACTGGAGGTCAAGAGAAAATAGTAATGAGATTATTAGAAGCAAAGGCAAATGCCAATAAAATCAACATTCAGTCAGTATTACTAGTAGATAATCTAAAAGGATATGTTGTAATAGAAGCAATAAATCCCAGTGATGCATACATGGCAGTGGAAGGAGTGAGACATATTCGCGGTCAACTCAGAGGAGAATTAGAATTTAAAGACATTGAAGGATATTTGATAAAAAAATCCACAGTTTCACAATTAGCAGTAGATAACATAGTGGAGATCACAGGTGGTCCATTCAAAGGAATGAAAGCCACAATCACCAGAATAGATGTAGACAAAGAAGAAGCAACGGTAGTTTTACTAGATGCATCTTATCAACTACCAGTGACAGTAGACGCCAACTATCTAAAACTGTCTAGTGAGTATTAGGAAGGATTAAATTTTTAACATTAAGATGACAAATATGGTAGAACCACAAAAAGTATCATCACTTGTAACTGGCGGAGCTGCTTCAGCAGGTCCACCATTAGGTCCAGCTTTAGGTCCATTAGGGGTTAACATTATGGAGATAATCAAGGCCATTAATGAGAAGACAAAAGACTTTGAAGGAATGAAAGTGCCAGTAACAGTGTCTGTTTATCCGGATACAAAAAAATGGGAGATAGAAATAGGAATTCCTTCTGCAGCTGCACTATTGCTAAAAGAAGCAGGAATTCAAAAAGGAACAGGAACTGCAGGAACAACATGGGTTGGGGACATAACCATAGATTCTGTTATCAAAGTTGCAAATACAAAACTAGAGAAATCTTATGCATCTTCATTAAAATCTGTTGCAAAAACAATAATTGGAACATGTTCATCTCTTGGAATCAAGGTTGAGGGAAAAACACCTAAAGAAATAACTGCCGAAATTAACCAAGGCAAGTGGGATACAAAACTAAAATAAACTATAGGATAGAATAAACGGGATCTTTTTCGGTTTTTTGTAACTCAACAAAGGTTTCCGTGTTTATAATACCATCAATTTTTCCTATTTTCTCTATAACTATGGAATGTAGAGCCTCTAAATTTTTTGCACGAACATTGACAATAATATCAAACCTACCAGTTACTTCAGAAATAGATATGACTTCAGGGGCTTCCATAAATTTTTTATGAATGTTATCTTTCATTTTCGGATCCCTGTTAATTCCAACAGATGCCTTAACCCCTACTCCCAAAAGAGACTCATCTATCACTACAGTAAATTTTTTAATTAATTTTTTTTTCATTAATCGTTTTATTCTGCTATAAAGAACAGATGCATTAATTCCAAGTTTTTTCGACAGTGTAGGTACGGAAATAGAGCCATCTTTGCTTAGTTCAAAAAGTAATTTCATATCAAGTTCATCAAATCTCTGCAATGTGCTCAAAAATTGACTTGGTGATTTAATAAATGTAAGTTCAGAGGAGATTTTACTTTAGAATTACAAATATTACATTAAAAAAATGTAAATTTTTAAAATAACACAAGAATCATAATTTCTAGCCTCTAAACGATTTTAAGTAGGCTTTCTCGGAAATCTTCATAATGATTACAGAGGCTAAGCTGGCAGAAATGATTAAAGAAGCCAAGGCAGTAAGCAAACAAAGGAAATTTAAACAATCAGTAGAAATGATAATTGTCTTCAAAGATATTGATGTAAAAAAAGGCTTTGCACTTAATGAGGTAGTCCAACTTCCAAAAACCAGTTCACCCGCCACAGTATGCATTATGGCTACAGGAGATATGGGTCAAAAAGCAAAGGAAGCAAAAGCAGATGCAGTTGTAGGGTCAGAGGAATTAGATAAATTTGCAGCTAACAAAAGAGCGTCTAGAAAATTCATCGACAAATATGATTTCTTTTTAGCAGATACTCAAATCATGCCAGCAGTAGGTAAAGTATTGGGTCAACTTTTAGGTCCAAGAGGAAAAATGCCAACTCCAGTTCCATTTAATGCTTCAATTGATTCATTTTTACAAAGATTTAGATCATCGATCAAAGTCAGAGCAAGATCATCATTAGCTATGTCATGCAAAATAGGAGATGAGTCAATGGAAAATACAGACTTGTCAATTAATGCACATACAGTGTTGAGTGCAGTAGAAAAAAAATTACCAAATGGAGAAAAGAATCTCAAAAGAGTAATAATAAAAACCACAATGGGCAAACCAATTAAACAAATAGAAGAGGTCAAGAAGAAACATGCATGAAAATAGAACAACTTATCCTAAAAGAAAAACTCAGATGTATCAGCAATTACTAGAAATTCCAAAGAAATACAAAGTCATAGCTCTAGTTAAAATAAATAAAGTTAGAGCATCACAAATTCTTCCATTAAGAAAAGCACTCAAAGGTGAAGTTGAGTTTGTATGTGTAAAAGACAGAATTGCACAGAAAGCATTAGAAAAATTAGATATTCCAGGAATTAAAGGAATTTCAGAAGAACTTACAGGGCAATGTCTTTTCATATTTACTAACATGTCACCATTTAAGCTAAATGTATTATTAGCAAAAAATAAAATTATGATGGCAGCAAGAGGTGGAGATATTGCAAGTGTAGATATTGTCGTACCAGCAAAAAATACAGGAATTGCACCAGGACCAATGCTGACAGAATTTAAAGAAGCAGGAATTCCAACGAAGATTGATCAGGGTACAATTTGGATTCAAAAAGATACTACTCCAGTAAAGAAAGGAGAAATAATCAATGAAAAATTAGCCACCCTTCTTGGCAAGCTAGATATTAAACCAGTAGAAGCAGGAATTTCACTTTATACTGCATTGGAAGAGGGCTTAAACTATGCAGCAGAAGAGATGATTGTAGATGTTGCAAAAATAAGAAATGAATTTGCTCAGTTCTACCAAGAAGCAATTTCACTATCTATTGAAGCAGCTTATGTTACTTCAGATAACATTACCCAAATACTTAGTAAAGCATCTCAATCTGCACGTTCAATATCTATCGAATCTGGATTTATGACGGATGAAACTAAGGAACAAATATTACAGAAAGCTCATGGTCAAGCAAAAACTCTCTCATCTAAAGCAAAAGGTTACGTTATATCTTAGTTCAATCTTCCTTTAGCTTTTGGAAGATTCCAATTGAATTTCATTGCAATTAACCTTAATGTGGTAGTTATGATTATTCCCAAAATTGTTGCATAATATAGTTCCCCCCCAAAATACAATATAAAATAAAAAACAATAATACCAATAAAACTTGCAGAAATATAAAATTCCTTGACAAAAACGATTGGAATTTGAGTAACAAAGACATCTCGAAGTATTCCACCACCTACAGCAGTAAGGATTCCTCCTAACATTATTGCTAGAAAATTCAATCCAACTAAATGATAAACAAAGGTAGCCCCAATTATTGCAAAAACTCCTAATCCAATAGCATCGAATTTTAAAAACAAATTCCAATGTTTCTTGAGATGTGAATATAAGAAAAAAATTGAGATTCCAGAAAGTACTGTAATTATTACATATGCAGGATCAGAAAGAGAATTTGGAAATTGCCCCATCACAACATCTCTAATTACTCCACCAGCAACCCCAGTAATTGTAGCCAGTAGTAAAATTCCAACAATATCAGATTTATGTTCAATTGCCTTGAACGCTCCAGTCACTGCAAAAGCCATTGTACCAAATAAATCTAGAATGTAAATGAAAACTTGAGCAGGAATTGAAAAATCAACCAATCAAAATGAAAAATAAAGAAGTGTTAATTAACATTGGCATAAATAAAAATCAAAATTAAATTGAAAAAAGAAATGTTGCCTAGCCAAATAGAGAAGATAGACCTTCCATTGCGGCTTCTTCTGACTTACTTGTATCAACCGGTGCTTCTTTCTTTGCTTCACCTGCTGCGGCTGCTGGAGCGGCTGCTGCTACTGCTACAGGTACGGCTTTGATTGCTTCATCTATGTTGACATCAGATAAAGCTGCGACTAATGCTTTTACTTGAGCATCATTTACTGCAGCACCAGATGCTTTAACAACTGAGCTGATGTTGGCTTCATTAACTTCTTTTTGTAGCTTATGGAGAAGTAAAGCAGCATATACGTATTCCATTGTATCGAGATTTTCTTAGGGCATAATATAAAACTATGGTGAAATTAGGTTCTGTTACGTCTTAGGTTGTTGATGATGTTGTTACCTGTCGGTTGTTTCGTCAAAAGGAGTAATTATTTTGTTAAGTCAAACTGATACTTGGGTAATAACATGTTTTGTATGTTTTGGTATTGGTTATTTAATTCGGATGCTATCTACGTTTAGTTTTAAATCTTCTCTCAATAATCACTTTTTAATCAGTAAATCAAATTTTTAGAGATATTTATGATAAAAAATAAAATAGTTTTTTGTCAAATCTGTGGAAAATGTTTAGGGGAAGAAGTACCAAATTATGCTAAGGACCATCTTAAACTATTCCCAAATCATAAAAGTTTTCTAGTAAAAACACTCTATGATCCTCTATTATTAGATAAACCAGATGATTGGTTTAAACATCATATTCCACTTATGAAAAATAATTATCAGCAACCGATGGGTAACACGAAGAAAACAACCGACAACGAAACAGAACCTGAAATTAGGTTCTGTTACGTCTTCGGTTGTTTTGGTACTGTTACTTGTCGGTTGTTTGGGTTTGGCAAATTGATCAATAT
>JBOGRE010000307.1:0-5338 GCA_050749345.1 Nitrosarchaeum sp.
GAAGAAAGTGGTCTTATTGAAAAAATGAATAACGGCAAGTACCGCACTACTACATTTGGTGAGACTGTTTGCACACAGGTTCCAACCATAGTATTTTTCTCACAAAATAGAAAATATTTTGAAGAACACACTTTTGCAGACATTCCATACAAATTCAAAATCAGATGTGGACAACTTGCAACCAGTCAACACATCAAAGGTATTTCTAAAGTATTAGAGCAATGGAAAACAATCTACAAAAATTCTAATGAGTATATCTATGAGATATTGTCCGAGGCACCGCTTGACTTGGTAGAGCCATTAGTTAAACAGATTAAAAAAGGAATAAAATTTCAATACATCTTTTCCGAGTCTACTATAGTTCCTAAAGGAAGAAAAGCATTATTAAAAAAACTGGGATTTGACGATCTCATTGAAAAAGGATTAGTAGAAAGAAAAATGGCAAAAATTGTGCAAACAATGATAGTTCTTAATGAAAAAGAGGCATGTATTTTGTTTCCAACAAAGAATGGTGAATCAGATATTACTGAGATGTTTTACAGTAATGATGTAATGTTTCATGAATGGTGCCTTGACTATTTCAGATTTTGTTGGTATGGTTCGGATATATTTGTGGAAAGTAAACTCAAAGAGTAGCTTTAAAATTAGTTATAAAAATTTCTCAAATATTGGAAGCAAAAATCAAAGAAAACATGTTGCATGACACTGCTCATTGGTAGTAGAGTCCATGTGGGGTTGAACCTCAAATGAAAGCCTCAGAGTTTTCACATTTTTTTTAATGATAATTATTTGACTTTCTTCTAGATTTTATTGACGTTATCGATGTAAAAATACAATTGATCATAAAGCGTTTAAATTCTAAACATTTCTATTGAAAATATTGGAACAAAAATCTCTCGCATGTCCTGTTTGTCAAAGTAATAAAGCAGAAATTGCAGGAGAGAATGTTAAACTAAGTGGACAATTCCAAGACAAGGAATTTCTAACTACCCCATTAACTGTTCTAAGATGTACACGGTGTGGCTATTACATGTTTTTTGATAAAATGGCACAATTTACAACAAAAGAATCATCTTCTGATGAATCATAACTATGTTGCCATGATAGTCTGATTGGCTAATTGTGATAATAGGCCCTGGATTTCATCTGGTGTTTCTGCACCATATACGATAAGAAGTCTGTCTTTATCCTTCATATCATAATTTCTAATATCGTCAACTTTTTCTCCATTAATATAAAATTTCAATATATAGTCCTCATTTGTACAAAATTTTCTTCCGTCTGGGAAATCAAAACATTTGTCATCTAATTTTATCTTTATTGAATCGAACAAATATCCTAACTTTACACCTGTTGCATGTTTGTGAATTGTGGTGCCATCTCCCCCTTCAAAATGAATCCAACTTGTTTTGAGTTGGTATGCTGGTAATGAAAAATCAAATGTGTCTCCAAAAATTTTGACTAATAATGCAGCATGAGAGTGCTCACTGCCTAAAGCTCCTGCTCCTTCTGGACTACCTGGGGCAGTTTGTGACATGTTCATAAACTTCCATCCTGAATATCCAACAATTACTACAATTATTGCTAATACTCCAATTGTGATCAGCATATTTCTTCTTTTTTCAGAAGAACGTTTTGTAGCATAATTGTCACGTTTTTCTTCCCGATCTTTTCTTTCTTTTCTTCCCATGGGTTAATCAGATTCAAAAATTTGCCCTAATTAACTGTTCGATGATTTACTTGATCTATTGGTTATTATGCCACAAATTATTCAAATTCTCAATGAAACAATAAATAAAATCAAAAATTCCAATTATGTTATGGGTTGTATTTTTTGTGATATAATATCTAGAGTCAGAGATAGCTATATCCTATATGAGGATGAATTCCATATTGCATTTTTGGACAAATACCCAATTGACGTTGGTCATAGTTTGGTGCTTCCAAAAAAACATAATGAAAGAATAACTGATATGGACTCTAAAGCAGTAGGTGACTTGTTTTCAATAGTTCCAAAAATAGCAAATGCAATTTTACTTGCTACAGATGCTGACGCATTTAGTCTTGGACAAAACAATGGCAGAGCCGCAAAACAGATTATTCCACATGTTCATGTTCATATTATTCCACGATATAATCACAAAGGGACAATTTGGACAAAACGTTCAATATCAAATGATGATGAACTTTCCAATTTAGCAAAAAAAATCAAAGCATTGCTTATTTAGAATGACTTGGATTGTATCGAAGTATTGCTCCTACTTTGCCCAAGCTTGATAACATGACTCCATGTTCTGCGCTTCCTGATACTACTTCTAATCTGCTTCCTGTTTTTGCTGCAAGCAATTCTAAATAATCCACAATATCTTGCTCATTTACTTCCACTTCCATTGAATTGCAACTTGGACAGGGACTGTTTGCAAATTTTGTCTTTTTTGGAATGACGTCTCGTCTTTCAACAATTTCTTCTTGAATATGTTGACATCTACGACATTTTCCTTCAACTCGATTCAAGTTTGTGTCATCTGTAATGATTAGTATTTTCACTACATTATTTTTTAGAAGTTCAATGATGTCTTTCAGTCCATACACTCCTAATCCTGAATGAGAGTTTATGTCTCTGAACAAATCTTCGATTAATTTCTTTTCTTCTACCATTCTGAAATCTGAAAGAAGGTCTGCTGACTTTGCAAACGCTTCTCTAATTCCCTCCGCTCCTGAATATGAGGCATCTATTGTATTTATGATCATATTTTGCAATCTATATTCTAAATAATTCCCATTGATGAAATCTTCTTTTGTTGGCCCCGGCCCCGAGATAATCAGTCCTTTGACAGGGTAAATATCAATAAAATACTCTCGAGTAGTTCCTGCCACTCTGTTGTAAAAATATGAAAGCTCCATCTCCCTTAATTTCTGGAACCTTTTTGCAGATTGTCCTCCTTGCCTATGCTTTCCTGCTACTCCTGAACCTGTCTGTGATAGAACTTCTATCTTGTCACCGTGAAGTAATCCCCACCCTGCATCTTTAGCATCAATAGCTAAAAACCCAATCAGATTGTCATCTTTTAGCATGTCTTTTAGAATATCTACATGAAAATGATCATCGCATCTGTACAGATACTGTTTCAAGTCCTTTGGGGGATCAATCTCCCAAACTTTTACCACTTCGCTTCCTAATGGACCGCCTCCTTCTGGTGGCAATGCTCCACAAAACATTACTAATCCTCTTTCAGGAGTCTTTTTGAATAATTTTAGTCTCTGAATTACTTTACCTAATGAATCTACAACATGTGATCTTGTCAGATCTGATTTTATATTATCTGCGGTTCCTTGTTCTTGTTGCAATGTGCTAATAATTTCATGCAGCTGCTTTCCTTTTGGAATATACACACTAATTAGTTCAGTTCCTCTACCCGATTTTTGTGATAACTCTTCTAACATTTTTCTAATTTTATAAAGTTTAACTGAATCTATTTTTTCTACATTGATCTTTTCCATTTGTATTTTCTTCCTGTTATGCGAATATTAAGTTTGGTTGATGCAATTTTTTATCTCATTAAAACTATAACGCATCAAGGGATTTTAGAAAGACTTCAAGTGGTTGATTGCCCGTTATTTTGATTATTTTTTCATTATTAAAAACTAAAAAAGACGGGGTTGCATCAATTCCAATTTTTTTACCAAATTCATATGACTGATTTACTCTTTCTAAATATTTGTGATCATCAAGACACTCATTAAATTTATCTAACTCCAAACTTACTGTTGTAGCAAATTTGTTTAATGAATCACGAGTAACCCATCCTGTTCTTTCACCCCCCCAATTTTTGTATAATTCGTCGTGATATTGCCAATATTTTCCTTGATCTTGGGCACAATATGCTGCCTCCGCAGCTAAAACAGAATCAGGACCATTCAATGGAAAGTCTTTGAACACTAGTTTTACTTTCCCTGTTTCAATAAAATCTTGTTTAATTGTATTTAGAGTACTTTGATGAAATTTATGACAAAAGGTGCACTGGTAATCCCCCCATTCTAAGATTGTAATTGATGCAGATGGGTTTCCAATAATTGGTGAACCATTCTGAATTAATTTTGATTGAGTCATTAGTTTTGAATCATCTTCCGATTGAGGATAAAATGCCAAAAACATACCTGCTAACATTCCTATGACTATTGGAATTACAAGCAAGATCTTTTTCATTGTTTTGTTGATTTTTTTTTCTAGTAAATAGTTTCCTTACATTAAACCGATGCCAAAGTCCATAACGCCGAGTTTTTTGCAGATATCTCTGCTACAAACGGATCATCTGACGATGAAATTATTATCACATCACCTTCATCTGGGCATAAATTTTCTAAAATATATTTTTCTGTTTTTACATCTTTGATAAAACACTTTTTTTCATCACCTGGAAAAACTAATTTTTTATTTTTGCATACCACTGTAGTGCATCCTGAAGAACCATACAAAATTGCATAGTCTCTTTGTTCCAATCCTGTTTTAACTATGCTAGAATAGTTTTTGAGTAATATTGCATGATTGTGCTTACCTTGGATAACCATGCATTTTTTAATTTTACATTCTTTGGGAATTGCACTGTGTATTTGATTTGCTAATCTGTGTCCTTTTTCAGTAAGAAAGGTTCCAGATTTTACTGAATCGACTATTTCTGCTTTTTTTAAATGTAAAATTAATGTCTTGACTGCACCTTCTCCCATGTGAATCTCTTTTCCAAATGTTGCTCTACTGACAAATCTTTCTCTCGTTAACAACTGCAATGCCTTGAGGACATGCGGAATACTAAATGTGAGAACTTTACTTGAGCCCTTTCTTGATACTATATCTTGTAAAGCCTGAATATTTTTGCGCAGAATTTTTCTTGTTTCTAATTCTATATAAATTGGATAAACTCTATTGATAGTTATTTAGAATTAACATCATATTGGAATCTCTTGCAGAAATATCGTTTTTTGATTCTAATTAATCTTGATTTCATTTAATGCTTATTTATTATTAATAATGTTGATTTTCATTTTTATTGGAACCAGAATTTTTGCATCTTCGATTTTTTAAAAATACCTTTATTGTATCTGCAAATAATTCATAATTTCCAGTGATCTATTTTTCAGATTTTTTCAACTCTTTCATTGTTTGAGTAATTGATTTGTAGCATTTTCTATACCGATCTATTCGTGGTGTCTCGACAATCTATGATATTTGATTTTCATATATGATTAAATTTTAATTCAGCATTATGCATTTTATGACTTTCATACTATCAAACACAACAAAAACATCCATATCTTCGATCTAAGAATACCATTCATAATT
>JBOGRE010000308.1:0-4607 GCA_050749345.1 Nitrosarchaeum sp.
ACAGATTACATAGTAGGTAGTACATGGGCTTCATTAACAAAATCTTGGAAAGAGTACGCTAAGGCTAAAGATGATATGAATATTCTTAAAATGAAACAATATTCTAAAAAAATTCTAAACCTTCAAACAAAACTGAATCTAAAACTATCTAATTTTGAAGAACTTTCTGAATTTTTAGATGATGAATTATATCGATAATTTTATCTTTGAAAATGTCTAAATATGGACAAATCAGGTTTGTAGTTGTAGTAAAATTGCGCAATATTTCACCATTATCGATTAACAAGTATACGAAAACTCCTGACCTTTACATGCAAGTAAGCAAGAAGAAATGAGGATTCAATAAAACATTATAATGTGATACAGATGGGCGACGAAATTTTTACTTTAATGAACAATAATAAAAATAAAATTATTTTGTTACGATTAAGAAACAACAAAACTATTAAAGGAAACCTACAAGATTTTGATATTCATATGAATCTTACATTAGATGATGCTGAAGATATTTCAGATAAGACTACAAAACTTGGAACAATTCTTTTACGTGGTGATAACATTTTGGCAGTCTCATTACCTGATGAAGAATTCTAACTCTATCCTATTTATTCTTAAACATTAAATTTAAACTATAATAATTTGTAATTGTGTTAATACTACCTCTAATTTTTCTACTATTTTCAATTCCTATATTTGCTGAACAGATTCCAGATTATCATAATCCATACTCTCCAATTTTTACCGACAAACCCACATATTCTTGGACGGATAAAATTCGAATGACTATTCTTGCTCCAAGCTGGAATACAGATAGACATTTGATTGATTCAATAGGTAATGAAGATCATCCTATTAAAATTTCTACAAGTGGTCACTCACTTACACCATATAGATTTACAGAAACTGATGTCAATTCTGGAATATTTACTGCTGAAATAATACTTACAGGATTTTCTCATGATGTTAATGGTGATGGAGATGTTGATACAACTCCTAGAACTATTGGAAATGGGCCAACCAGTGGATTTTTAGAAACAGATAGAGATTCTGCAGTTACAATCTCGTTTGAATTTGCTGATGGAGTTGTACTGATTAAATCTGTCCCAATACAATGGAATATTGGAACAATTCAATTCTCTAAAGAAAATTATTTTTCTGACAAAACTGCATCAATACACGTAATTGATCCAGATCTTAATCTTAATCCGGAATCTTTGGATCATGTCTCAATCCAAATTTCTTCTAATTCTGATTTATCTGGTATTGAAGCTGATGCCATTGAAACATCTGAAAGTTCTGGTGTGTTTATTACAACCATTTCTTTTACACAAAATCTATCTTCAAGTGGAAATCGTCTATTTGTTATGCCAGGTGATACCATTTTTGCAAAATATGATGATTATACACTTCCAAAACCATATGCTGTATCTAGTAATCTTGAAGTCAAAACATTTGCAAATATTGATTCTCCAATTCCCGCATTACAAAGACTAAAAAGTTTGCCAATTGTTTTGTCACATACTTTTGGTAATTCCATTATATCATTTTCAACTAATGATCAAATACAAATTGTTGGAAAAATATCTAATGAACAGAGTTTTAAACAAAAATTTATTTATTTATTCCAAGTTAAAGATGAGAACAATTTAGTTGTATCTGTTTCTTGGATACAAGGTGAGATATCTGGAAATCAAAATCTGGCTGTCTCCCAATCATGGATTCCTAAAAAAACTGGAACCTATACTATTGAAACCTATGCCTGGAATTCATTAATTAACACAACTCCTCTATCCTCACCTTTATCAAAATCAATCTTTGTTAAATGAACAAAAATATAATTTCTGCATAATCATTAAATACAAAATCACGATTTTAGCCGTGTGTTTGGATATAAAGTTACATTATTGTTAGTTGTAATTGTCTTACTTCCACTTATTATGTCTCAAAGCTTTGCAGATTCAATTTTGATAGAATTCGATAAACAAGAATATCATACAGGTGATTCTCTGCTGATTTCTGGACATCTTTTGGATTTTAAAATGCCTGTAATTGCATTGAGCCTTTATGATCCAGATGGAATAATTTTATCTGCAAATAACGTAATCATTGATTCCAATGGTACTTTCTCAAAAATAATTCCATTAGATTCTCCATTTTATGATAAATCTGGACAATATACAGTAAAACTGAATTACGGTAAAATAACTCAAAATGAATTTTTTACTATAGTAGGCAATAATTCTGCTCCTGAAATTATTATTTCAGAATCAGCAAAACCTGAAATTATTTCATTAATGACTGACAAGACTCAATATTATGATAATGATTTTGTCATGATTAATGGTATTGTTTCCAATATTGATTCACCTAACGTGTTAATCGGTGTTTATGACCCATTTGGTACTCCTACAGGATTTTACTTTGGACAAATTAATCCTGATTTGGAGTTTTCTACAAATTTTCTTGTAAAATCTGGCATTAATTTTAAAATTGATGGAACTTATTCCATAAAAGCACACTATGGAGAAACTGAAAAAATAATTAACTTTGACTTTCACAAAAAATCAGATACTAAAACTGAACCTGAAAACAAATCAATTATTAAAAATAATGATGAATCAAAAACCACAACAGAAGAAAATAATTCTAGTATCAAATCACCTGAAATTATAAATGAACAAAATCCACCACTTGTAGATCATAAAACTCAAATTGAAAAATATGATAATTTATCTGTTGAAGATATAGAACTAGGTAAATTACTTAATCAAATTAATTTAAAATGTGATGCTAGTGAACTTGTTGACACTATTTCTTATTATGATGGTATGGGTCCTGCACTCTACCGACTTTGTAAATTTGATCAATCTTTGGTTTTTTTTGATAATTCATTAATTAATGATCCAAATAATGTTGAAATTATAACTAACAAAGGTTCGGCTCTTGGTAAACTAGGATACTTTTCAGAATCTGTTTTCTATTATGATCAAGCCCTTGAAATTGATTCTGATTTTATTCCTGCAATTAACAACAAGGCAAATGCATTTGCACATATGGGAAAATACGATGAATCTATTTCCCTTTATAATGAGGCTATTCAAAAAAATCCTAATTATAATACAGCAAGAAAAAATCTTAAATTAGTTTTATCTGAATTACCTGTAGAAAACAAAATAATATCTGCAGAACATGAGTCTTTATCTGAAGAAATTCCATCTGAAAAAGTATTTCAAATTGAAAATAGTTCAAAACTGCAAATAAAAAAACCATCTAATTTTTTTGAAGAACTATCTTTGGTTTTTTCATCATTAGGTTCTTTCTTTGGATTTGAAAATTAAGTGTATTTTTGACTTTTTTATAGGTAAAATGTCAATAAACCTATAAAGCCCTGTAAAGACGATCGTCAATAAGGATACACATGAGTAAGATACTGGAAAAAATATTGAAGGATGCACTTAAAGAGGATAAAATTACAATGGGTACAAAACAAGTATTGAACTCTATGAAAAACTCCAAGCTACTTGTATTGTCTCAATCTGTACAAAAAGAAATGTTTGCAAGAATTGAATCCGATGCAAAAAAAGAAAAAATACCACTAGTTAACTTTCAAGGAACATCTGTTGCATTAGGAAGACTATGCGGCTTACAATTCAGAATATCAACAATTTCATTTACATCTCTGAGTGATGCAAACATCAAATCAATTCTTAAGGATACAGAAACTGAGGAAAAAAATGAATAATTACATTACATCAAATGAAAGTTTAAATGAGACAAATTTTGCTCGGAGATAAAAAGGAATTCTGATGACACAATCAATTAAACTTACTACTGATCAAATGCGTATGATGTCTCTCTTTCAAAATGTTACAGGTGCAACTGCTCGTGATTGTGTTGAAGATGAAAAACAAGATCGTGTAATTTTTGTAGTAAATACTGGTAAAATGGGGTTAGCAATTGGAAAAGGTGGAATTCATATCAAATCATTACAAAACATTGTAAAGAAGAATGTTGAACTAGTTGAATTTGATGAGGATCCTGCTAAATTTTTGACAAATCTTCTTAACTCTAAACTAGTTTCTGAAGTAAAAATAAATACACGAGCTGATGGCTCTAAACAAGCAGTAGTCATGGTAGATCCAAGAAAAAAAGGTATTGTTGTGGGAAGAGAAGGTAGAAACGCAGAGAAAGCAAGATTACTTGCAAAACGATATTTTGATATTACAAGTGTTCTGATTAATAGTCCTGAAAGAGCAACATTGGAGATGTAACATATGACAAAATCACCTCTTGGATTATTTGCTGGTAGAGTTTTAGTTGCAAAAAGAAAAAGACAACGATGGGCAATCTCTACTTACAAGAGAAGAAAACTTGGTATTGATAAAAAAGCTGATCCTCTTGGAGGTGCACCTCAAGGAAGAGGAATAGTTTTAGAAAAAGTAGGTATTG
The DNA here is from genome assembly GCA_050749345.1 of Nitrosarchaeum sp. Taxonomy (GTDB): domain Archaea; phylum Thermoproteota; class Nitrososphaeria; order Nitrososphaerales; family Nitrosopumilaceae; genus Nitrosarchaeum. The sequence goes on from JBOGRE010000308.1 coordinate 4,450, forward strand.
CTGCAAAACAACCAAACTCTGCTGTTAGAAAATGTGTTAGGGTTCAATTGATTAAAAATGGTAAAACTGTTACAGCATTCTTACCACGTGATGGCGCAATGAATTTCATTGATGAACACGACGAAGTACATATTCAAGGAATGGGTGCAACACAAGGT
>JBOGRE010000309.1:0-5048 GCA_050749345.1 Nitrosarchaeum sp.
ACAAAGCCGAAATTGAGAAGGATGTTCGTAATATTTTAGAAAAATTATCTGAGGGGAAGATGGCAGAAGGACATGGAATAAAACGCCCCAAACTGGATCTTGCCCGAATGGCTGAATATGTAGTCAACTGACTTATTTTGTAAATTAATCACTCATTGGCTCGGAACTGCTAAGATTTGAATCAGTAGGGCTTGAAACAGTTTAGTAATTCCCTGTGAGGGTAAGTTCAAAATTAAATTGGTTCAAATATTGTTGAGACCAAATTGCGTTTGGGGAATAGTTAGGGCGGTTTATTTTGCACTTGCCATAGGGTTTCCAGAGGGGATTTTATCAAATCATAGCTAGCCATTGCTTCACATGAAATTAATGATCCATTATTTAGATAGTAAGACGTAATAGAATATTATGGGTAATTCACCTATGAATAAATTATTACCAAGATTTTTTTCTAATATTAAAGATTCAATATATCTCAAGGCAACTCCTCCTGCAATTATTGGTAGTATGCTTTTTTTGATTCCAATAGTTGGCGGAGATTCTTATACGCAATATGCTGGATTAAAGCTGATAGAACAGTTACAGAATTTAGTTGCTATAATAGCTTTAACTGGAGCATATCTTGTTTACATTTTCATATTCTTCAAAAAGGATTTTGATGGATATTGGCATTGGAAGAAAAGAACCCGTCTATTTCACAAACTCTCCTTTATTTCAATCGCAATCATTTCTGCTATTATCCCATACCTCGCTGCAACTATTGGTTTTTTCTTTAATGCTATGGATAATGAATATGGGTTTCTTACTCTAGACCACAAGATTGCACTTGGAATATATCTTGGATTCTTTTCATTTTTATCAACTGACATGTTTAGTGGGTTGTTAGGAAAAGGATTCTTTTTTAGAATTCCTAAAATCAATCGTACGCCTATGAAAAAATATTCTATTTTAGAAACTAAAATAAGAAAACATCTTCCTAGTAAGATTAATGATATTTTATCAAAATATGATTAGAACTATGCATTAATTTTTCATCCCAAAAAATCTAACTCTTAAAACTTAAGGGGAATATAGACAAGCCGAGAAATGTGGCCATTACGAAAGTAATTACGAACGTATCCAGCAGAGTTTATTCGGTAAACTAGAAATCAGCAGAGGGTAAATTTGGAATATGATATCTCTTTAACCACTCAAAAAGAGTAAACTCATTCTAAAGAACGGTTACAATCCATTCTCGGAACAACAAGATTCTGAAGAAAAATTAAAACGAATTATTCATAATAATAAAATACGTATGGTTTCATTACGATTACTTCCATGCCATTAACTTCGAGTGTACTGTAAATTTCGCCACATGTAGGGTCATTGGGATCTTGCAAGATACAATATTCATTCCAGTCTTCAATGTCATGCACCCAATCAGAATCACCTTCATTGAAACCATATGCGGAATCCCCTGTATAATATAGTACAAAATGTGCTAATTCATGTGTAAGAGTCCATTCACTTGCAATATCCTCTTCAGTTAGCAAACCTGCTTCAGTCATCATATCGGTAAGCTCACCTGAGACTATCACACTTTCATCTGGATCAAAGTATCCCCACGCATGACTATCTTCTACAAGGTGTTTTTGGGTAATTATTTCATCTACCATTAGTATTGTAAGATCATGACCAAAATATTCATCTGGTAACTCAGCATAATCACTGTTAGGAATACAGAGTGGATCAATGTACGTTGGTTCAAGACCCCACGCCAGCAGATAATAGTATGTAACTTCGTTGTAGAAATGCATTTTGCCAAACTCTTCCCACGTACAGTTGTCGTCACTGGTAACAAACATCACGTTGTACTCTACCGCTAATCCATTTGGTAAATCAAAGTCTTCTGCAACTGGAACGTTTAACACATTTTCAGGTTCTTCAGAAATTGATTTCTGACCCACTTGCATTACACCATTATCAATCAAATATTCAATTCCTTTGACAAAATCTCCATCACTAATTTGACCATCAGACCACCATTTGGCATTATTTTTAATCCAAGATGGAATGTTGTAATTTTGAGCAGTAGCCTGTAATGAAACTGTTAATGTTGTTACTATTATTGCTGCAATAACTATAACGACTAATGCAGTTCTTTGCACAATGTGTCAACGAAAAGGTAAGAGATTAACTTTTAGAATTCTCTAACTCTCGTATTTTCATTATTACAATTGGAATAACAAAGAGAACCGCTGTTATCACAAGATGATATGGAGCAGAATAAACTGTCATTATTCCGCCTCCTTGAGAAGTTATGGAAATAATTTTTCCTACATAATCTTTTTCATATACTTGACTCAAGGTATTGGGATTTGCATTACTTGATGTTTGAACATAATTTCCTGAATCAATTATCCTAACTTTGCCTACCTTAGCTCCAATTTCATCTTTAGCTGAGGGGATAAAAGCGATAATATCATCTACTTTGATTTCATTAAAGGGAATCCTTTGATAATGCATTAAGTCTCCCTTCATTACATCAGGTGATAATGCATCATTAGCCATGCTGAAAGTTTGATAACCAACTAGACCAAAAATTCCCCAAAAAATTACAATTAGAATAATTCCGATGATTACACCTTTTAGTATAGGTGATTTTCTTAAATTCCATTCTGGTTGTACTTTGTACTGTATGTCTTCTTTTGGTTCTGCTTCTTTTTTCTTTAGAATAATTGCAGGAATCATGATTACAATTCCAACTACTATTAGCATCTGACCAATGAAAATCTCTCTAAGAAGGGTTTGGTAATCTGGGTTGGCCAATGCAAATCCCCCTACCAAAGATAGAATCGCATCTGCCTTTGGTTGATCATAAAGAACTAATGCTAATCCAATAATCATTATCCCTGCCCCAATAGCAAATATCCCAGTTCTCAACCAATTTTTTTCAGTGAATCTTTTACTTAACTCTGTTCGTAGTTCTAAGCTATGAATTAAGAATTTTCAGTTTAGTATCTGAATCTTCACAACCGTCTCATCTCCAGAGATCTGCCTTGCGTGCTTTTCACAAAATCTAATAAACAATCTGCAAGATGGTTTTTTGGAAAATCTGCTTGGAAAAAAATACAGCGTTATTAGGATATAGGCCTCTGCATTACAATAAGGGATAGGACAAATCACATAACTTTATGATGTTATTCCAGTATAATGGATCTGATTGATGCTACAATAACCAGCAATTAACTATCAAAGCAAGAGTAATCTTATCTGCGGGAGGAAAATGGTACGAAAGATTATTACAAAATTTAGTAATGATGATTATCACATATTTTCAAGAATTGCAAACGACTCTGGACTGTCTGTAAAAGAAAAACTACAGGAAATAGTTGACATTTACATTATAGTTGAGAAAAACAGGTTCAAACAAGATCGTATCACTCAAGAAAATTCTTAATTCCTAGACTAACCTAAAAATTAATGGAGCGATAATTGACGGACGAACTTATCAAAAAAATTCAAAGTTTATTGGAATTAGGGAAAGGCGATCAAGGTAGATTAGAACATATTTTAAGTTCAATTAAACAAGGAAAATCTCTTTTTTCATCAGATCAGACATATCTTGATAATTTAATAGAAAAATATCTTTTTGATAAATCTGATTCATCAGTTCCAACAACAGAACCAGTAAAAGATAAAATTTCAACATACCAATCAGAAAAAAAACAGGAAACAAAAGAATCTGAAAAAACTGAGGTTGAACAATTGAGAGAGGAAGTTTACAAAATGCAAAAACATCAGATTATAACTCAAGAATTGAGGGAAGTAAAAAAAGACATCAACACTGTAACTTTAGCAGCTATTTTGGGTGGATTGTTTGGAATTAATGGAATAGGTCACTTTATACTTGGAAAAACTGGTGCAGGGATAGCTTATCTTGTTGGAGGAATAGCTGCAATGGGGATTTTAGCTATCCCGACTGGAGGTTATGGAGCTTTACTCGCATGGATTATTTTTCTTATATCTAGTACAATTAGTGCTAGAGCTGCATGTAAAGAATGGAATGAATATGTTGAAGAAAATTTAGCTGAACCTGGAAGTTGGGACGATGTTAAGAATTATTGGAAGAACCCGTTACCAAGAATAGTTTCTGAACCAGAATCAAAACCAACACCAGAACCTGAGTCAAAATTAGCAAAAAATAATGAGCCTGAATCAAAGAAAGAGATGAAAAAAGGATTTAGTCGTAGGGATAAAACTCTTGTAGTACTATTGATTGTTTTTGCTGGAATCGGAGGTATTTGGGCTATTGATAACTTTGTTTTTGATATCAACTTTGGTTCAATCGGTGGGCAGTTTGGAGGAGAACGTGAACTAACACAAGCCGACAAAATTAGAAGAGATTGTTATTATGATCAAACTGATGGAATTATGTATAGTAGAAGCGGGTACAAAGAATGGTGTCCACATGGTCAGCGTAACGTTTTAGATGCTGAATTAACTTGGTGGAATCCGTTTGATTGATAATTTATCTCTAAAAATTCTTAATTTCTAGAAAAATATTTACTATTTCTACTCTTGATCGATAAACTCGTTTGCATTCAAAGCAACAATACTTTTTTTACGTTAAAATCAAAACAAACGTGTCAACTCTCTAGTCTTTAACATAATCATAGATCCCCACTGCCTTTTCTTTCCCTTATACAATACACTGGTGCTAAACTGTCTTGCAACTCGATCTACTACAACTTTAACAGTACTAGGTTTTAGTCTGACGTTTCCTTCATCTGTTGTCATAAAGTCAGTCTTCTTAATTTGAACTAAATTTTAAAAATTCTAAGGGCATCAATGTCTACCATCGATTCCCCTGAAAGGATTCACACTAAGGATTTTAACAAAAAGTGTAATGCCTAGGCAGAGTTTGAAACTATTTTTGCATGTACAAATCTTAACAGATTCGTATTTAGTATAATCTTAGGATGAAGATGGTAAATTTTTGCTATTTTTTGTTGTCACTATTTGTTACAAATAGCTACAAAAGATAGTTTACCTTTTTTTGTTATGCGTGG
>JBOGRE010000310.1:0-2182 GCA_050749345.1 Nitrosarchaeum sp.
GTACAAGATCATCAAATGATTTTATTCAATCATTAAATACGAAAAATGATGACATTCAACAGTCATTTCTTGCAAAAATAATAGATCGTACCAAATCAGTAAATGTCAAGGTGATGTTAGGGGATGCAACGATTACTGAACAAAAAACTTTTGATCCTGAATTAGTAAATAATTTTTATCAAACAATAATTAAAAATTTGAAAGACTGGTCAGTTCAAGAAGTTTCAATTTCAAATAATGACGACATTAGGAGAATTTTTACCAAATTTGAGATTAGGGAGGGCAATTATCTTATTTCAGGACACATGTCATTACAATATCATGTGTTGTTATACTATAAACCGGATCAGCGTGTCATACAACTGCAAAAAGAATTATCTGAAATAATTGATTTGACAAAAAATAAAGAACAACAAATGTCAGATAATAGTGATCAATTTGTATTAAACAAATTAAAAGAAAAAGGATACAAAGATTTTGATCATCAGAAATTATTTGAAATATTTTATGAAAACGATGAGTTTAGAGAAAAAATATACAAAGAAATTGAAAAAGACATTGAGATTGATTTTCAAGATTTATCAAACAAAAAAACTAAACTAATCAAGGAATTAGACAATCTGTTAGTTGAAACATACCAAACTAGTCCTGTTTTAATTGACGATACAAGATTGATAACAGGAGAAGAGGGATGTCTGTGTACATTTGATATTGAGTTTATCAGAAATAAAACAAAAGAGGGACTCTTTGATCCTCGAAAGATCTCAGAGTCTGTAAAAGAAAATATGGTTAAACGTCTAGATGAATTTTCTAAATTGCTAATACCGTAGTATTTGAAATAATTTTAAAAAACAGATAGATCTAATATTGAGACAAAATGGCCGTATTGGAAGAATTTAGTGTTTGAATGTAAGTTTTAACGACTATTTTGAATGAGGCATGCTTTTCTTAAAAATTGAGCATAAAAGTTGATTAAAAATCTAATTTTGAAATGGAAGAAGTCAAATATCACTCTTATCTAGCAGAATTTCCAATGAATCCAACATTTGATGAAATACAAAGTGCAAACTCTTTGCGAGGAAGTGAGATAAGAAAAACACCATTGGTTTATTCACCAACTTTTAGTGAACTTACAGGTTCACAAATTTATCTAAAGGCAGAATTTCAACAAAAAACAGGTTCGTTTAAAATTCGCGGTGCATATTATAAAATAAGATTATTATCTACTGAAGAAAAAAAACATGGTGTAGTTGCGGCATCTGCAGGTAATCACGCCCAAGGAGTTGCATTTGCATCTTCATTAGAAAAAATACCGTGCACAATTGTTATGCCAAAAACTGCATCCCCATCAAAGGTATCTGCCACCAAAGGTTATGGTGCAAATGTAATTTTAGAGGGAATAAATTATGATGAGTCATCTGCAAAAGCAAAAGAGATTGCACACGAGACTGGTGCTACAATGATACATGCATTTGATGATCCAGAAATAATAGCAGCACAAGGTGTGATAGGGTTGGAGATTTTAGAAGATTTACCAGATGTAGATGAGATTTATGTTCCAATTGGAGGAGGAGGATTAGCCGCAGGAGTTTTAATTGCAATAAAAGAAAAACACCCAAACATCAAAGTAATTGGTGTTCAATCAAAATCATTTCCATCAATGTATGAATCACTTAAAAATGGTTCTTTAACATCGAGTGGTGGTGCAAGAACCATTGCAGATGGGATATCTGTAAAAATACCAGGACAGATGACATTTTCGATAATTAAAGAATTGATTGACGATATAGTATTAGTAGATGATTCAGAGATTATCAAAGCAATGTTTTTGCTAATGGAGAGAATGAAATTTGTGGTTGAGCCTGCGGGTGTTGTGGGGTTGGCTTATTTGATTTCAGCAAAACCATCACCTGGAAAGAAAGTTGTCGTGATATTAACCGGTGGCAATGTGGATATGTATCTTTTAGGACAAATAGTTGACAAAGGATTGGCTACAATGGGGCGTTTACTGAAATTATCCATTTTGTTGCCTGACAGACCAGGTGCATTTAAGGAAATAGTAGATGAAATCAGTGCAGCTAATGCAAACATTGTGGAAGTAGTGCACGACAGGTTAAGTTCAAACATTAGTGCAGGTTCTGCAGGAGTTACACTAAGTTTAGAAACACAGGGAAAAGAACAG
>JBOGRE010000311.1:0-4094 GCA_050749345.1 Nitrosarchaeum sp.
GGCAATGATTGAGGGTGCAATCATAAATTGAGAGTCAAGTTCTAAATTAATGATAGGAGATACGTCAGAATCTGGAGCCTTTCCATGCCATTGTGGATTATCTTCCATATGTTCAACTCCTTTCCCTTTAATTGTTCTAGCAATAATTATGGAGGGAATACCTTTTGTCGAATTTGCTTTAGTAATTGCAGCATCAATTTGTTCAATTCTATGTCCATCTATTTCAATTACATTCCAACCAAATGATCTCCATTTATCACCAGTTTTCCATCTTGATGCATCTTTCCACATTTCAGAAATATCATCGCCTTCCAATTTTTCATCTAATGGCATAATTTTTTCAGTGTAAGAATCCTGTTGGATGAAATTTCTATCCAAAAAGGCCGTAATATTATCTACTTTGTATTTTGCAGCAGTCATTGCAGCTTCCCATACTTGTCCTTCATCAGACTCACCATCACCCATTATAGTATAGACATGATGATTTTTGCCATCTATTTTTGCAGCAAGTGCAACACCTATAGAATAAGACAATCCAGTTCCCAAAGAACCTCCACAAAATTCAACTCCAGGACATTTTAAATCAGGATGTCCCTGTAATTTGCTACCAAATTTTCTTAAAGTGTCAAGTTCAGATTCTGGAAAATAACCTGCAACAGCCATATTTGAAAACAAACCAGGTGCGGCATGTCCTTTAGATAGGATTAATCGATCTCTATCATTCCATTGTGGGTTTTTAGGATCATATCGTAGATGTTTGTAAAATAAACACCCTAGAATTTCAGCCATAGAAAAAGAACCTCCTGGATGACCAGAACCAGCATTGTTTGTTGCCTTAATCACTAATTTACGTGCTCGTAGAACATTTTTCTTGATTTGATAATAATTAAGTCCCATTTCTCAATTACGTTCTTCATAAATTTAATAAAAATCTACTTCTGCAAAATTTTAATCTGATGGTCATTAAGTTGTATTGTGGACATCAAAGAAAAAGTGCCAATGGTGGTTTACGATAATCAATGTTATTTGTGTGTAAAATTTGCAAAAATGATTGAATTTCTTACGAGAGGTAATTTGACAATGATCGGACATTATTCAGAGTTTGGCGTAAAACTAAGAAAAACAATATTGGGAGAATCAGCATTAGAAATGTTTTGGGTAATAGATAAAAAAACAGCATATGGCGGAAGAGCCGCACTTTTTCCATTGTTAAAAGTAATGATTACAACAAATAAAAGAAATTCAAACAAAATTAAAGTGGTTGAGAAATGTGATCAAGAATGTAAAACTGTGAAAGCTGTTTTTATAAGATCTGCAAGTTTATTCTCAAATAGTAAAAAAATAGATCTCTGCTAAATCTAAATAACACATTAAAACTCAGATTTTTATAATGATGAAGATAAGAGTAGAAAAACCAAATAATTCTAAAAAAACATCAATGCTTTGTGGATTTGTCGTTGAAGATTTAGATAAAGTATTAGGATTAGAAAATATTGATTCTAAAATCACCCTATCAATAAAACAGTCAATAAATGACATGGGAGGAATATTTGGTAAGATATTGGTCATTCCAACTGTAGGTAAAACAACAGCACAAAGAATACTGTTAGCAGGATTAGGTAAAAAAGAGAACTTTACTAATGACACCATAAGATTTGTTTCAGGTAAAATTGCTCAAAAGGCCAGAGAATTAAAACTAAAAGAATTTTCTATTATAGCACCTCCAAGTTCTCTAATTGAACCTGTTTCATCAGTATCTCAAATAGTAGAAGGATGTAAAATGTCTCTTTATAAATTTGAAAAATATAAATCAAAAAAAGAAAATAACATTCCAAATCTTACGATTTTAATTTCTAAATCAGAAAAGATTTTAAAAACAATAAAAATTGCGGAGATTGTTTCTGATGGAGCTATATACGCAAAGAACATTGCCAATCTACCTCCAAATGAATGCATACCTGCAACATTGGCAAATTTTGCAAGTGTCATATCAAAAAAGAATAAGATGAAATGCACCATCATTTCAAAAAATGATCTCAAAAAGAAAGGATTCGGTGGAATTAGTGCAGTAGGACAAGGAAGTAAAAATGAACCTAAACTGATAATTTTAGAATATAATAATGGTTCTCAAAAGGAAAAACCAGTTGTATTAGTTGGCAAGGCAGTAACATTTGACACAGGTGGCATTTCATTAAAACCTAGTGAAAAAATGGATGAAATGAAATTTGATAAATGTGGTGGATGTACCGTTATTGGAATAATGAAAGCAGTATCGGAATTAAAATTGCCAATAAATGTAGTAGGAATTATTCCATCAGTTGAAAATATGCCTGGTGGTGAATCGTATAGGCCGGGAGACATTATAAAATTATACAGTGGAAAAACTGCAGAAATTCTAAATACGGATGCAGAAGGCAGATTAATTTTAGCAGATGCATTATCTTATGGAGAAAAACAATATTCACCAAAGGCAATTATTGATTTTGCAACATTGACTGGAGCATGCATAATTGCACTAGGTACAAACATAGCAGGCATGGTTTCAAATAATAATAATCTAAAACAGAAAATCATAGAATCATCAAAAAGAACAACAGAAGAAATTTGGGATCTCCCACTAAATGATGATTTTATGGATATGATAAAATCAGATGTTGCAGATATGAAAAATGTTGGAATTGGAAGAGCTGCCGGTTCCATTACGGCTGCAGCGTTTTTAAAAAATGCGATTGAAAATACGCCTTGGGTTCATATGGATATTGCAGGTGTAGCGTGGACACAGATAGGAACAAAAGATAAGCCTTACAATCCAAAAGGTGCTACAGGTTTTGGGGTAAGATTAATTCTAGATTACTTACAAAATATATAAATTCAAAAATTCAAATTTATTCAATATCATTATTGAAAATTAGTTTCTATGTTATTATACAAAAAGATCAACAATATAATGTGGTAAAAGAGAGTTCTTGCAATTGTAACGATATACATCATACAGGTCATGATTACATACACTACAAACATGTAGAAAATCAATGCATACATCCAGATGGGCACAGACATAAAATTGGAGAAAAATAATGACTGTTGAAGATGCAATAATGCGGTTAAGTGATTTAATATTGGAACGTGAACAACTCACAGAACTAATTCAAAAAGAATTGAAATATGACATATCAGAAAGTGCTAAAACAAGCGTAATTGCAACAGTTGATTTTCTAAATGATGAAATAGCAACACTCAAAGATATTTTAAAAGAATTAGATTAAATTAGTAACCCCTGCTGTTCCTATCTGGTTTATCGATGTTTGGATTTCTAAACCCATGTTTATCCATCATGTGATTTAGAAATCGTATATCATCTGAAAATTGTTGCCCACAAACAGCACATATAGACATTAAAACTACAGTACAAATCATAAATTCCATATTAAAAGATTGATTGAAATTATAATAGAAAATGCCAGCACTGTTGCTTCCCAAGAGCTCTCGCATCTTAGTAGCACAACAGCGACATTAGGTTTGACTTCCAAGTTCGGAATGGGGTTGGGTCGCACCCTAACGCTATGGCCGGCTTGAACAATGTTGACAGAATCTTATCTATTAAGGTAACGCCTTATTTTAGATGGTTCAAAAGAGGTATAAAGCAAGGAATAACCGAATTACGACATGACTCACAGAGTTGCAGTATTAGACAAAGACCTTTGCCAGCCAAAAAAATGTGGTTTGGAGTGTATAAAATATTGCCCAGTCAACAAATCAGGGGCTGATTGTATCATACTTAACGAAGAGACAAAAAAAGCCCAGATAGATGAAGATGTTTGTAATGGGTGTGGAATATGTGTCAAAGTTTGTCCCTTTGAAGCAATTACTATTGTTAATTTACCATCTGAATTAGCATCAGATAAAATTCATCAGTATGGTCCAAACTCATTTCGATTATACAAATTACCTACACCAAGAAAAGGGGAAGTTGTAGGATTACTAGGCAGAAATGGAATGGGAAAAAGTACCGTAGTAAATATTCTTGCTGGAAACTTGAAACCAAATTTAGGAAGATATGAAAATCCTCCAGAATGGGATGAAGTTTTAAAGTA
>JBOGRE010000312.1:0-14771 GCA_050749345.1 Nitrosarchaeum sp.
TATTTGGATCATTCAGAATTGAATTAAGGTTTGTTGTGGAAATTATCATAATCAAATAAAACACAACAAATGTAAATTTATTTGGTTTGAATAATAAAAAGAAAAGAAAAGGGAATTTCCTTATTCGTTAACGTATGCTCTTTCTCCGTGCTGTGCCAAATCAAGACCAATCTCCTCTTCTTTAGGAGTGACTCTGATGCCACCAGGCCAAACGGTATCCATTATTTTGAGGATTACAATGGTAACACTAAAGGCATAAGCTAGTGATATGGCTGCAGCTATAATGTTGATTGCTTGCTGTTCCATTCCTTCTGGAGTACCAGTCCATGCACCAATACCGTCACCGGTATCCCAAATGTGCGGACTAGCTAATGTACCAGTCAAAATTGCACCTGTAAGACCACCCATTCCATGTACTCCCCATACATCTAATGCGTCATCCCATTTCCGTGCATTCTTGAATGCTACACATCCATAACAAACTGTACTAGCGGCAATACCAATTATAATTGAAGCCATTGGACCGACCCAACCTGAAGCTGGGGTGATTGCGACCAATCCTGCTACTGCACCTGATGCAGCTCCTACAATACTTGGTTTTCCTGTATGTGCCCATGACATTAAAACCCAAGTGATAGCAGCCATACCTGTTGCTGTATTTGTAACAGTCCATGCGCTTACGGCAATACCGTCTACACCTACTTCACTTCCTGCATTAAAACCAAACCATCCAAACCAGAGTATTCCTGCTCCGAGGACTACCATTGGTATGTTGTGTGGTTCCATTGGTACCTTACCATATCCAAGTCTTCTACCAAGGATTAAGGCACTTGCTAATGCAGAGAATCCAGAAGTAATGTGTACTACAGTACCACCAGCAAAGTCTAAACCGAATGATGGAGATAGATCAGGATTAAGATCTAGTGCACCACCTCCAATGTAACCACCGCCCCAAACCCAGTGTGCAACTGGATCGTAAACGAAGGTAGCCCAAAGGAGTATGAAGATGATTAATGCGCTAAATTTTATTCTGTCAATTAATCCACCAATAATTAGAGCTGGTGTAATAATTGCGAATGTTGCTTGGAACATTGCGAATAATTGGTGAGAAACTCCTCCTGTCCAATTGTCGCTACACACTTCACCTGGTCCTGCTGCATATCTCGTATCTGGACATGTAGTAGGTGCTCCTAGTGGAGCATGAGGTGAAACCTCATTAAATCCAACGTATTCAAGTGAGCCCATGTACTGGTTTGCATCACTATCGATTGGACCAAATGCTAGAGAGTATCCCCATAGAACCCATTGTACTGAGATTAGACCCATAACAATTATGGTCATACCAAGTACGTTGACGACGTTCTTTGATCTGGCTAAACCACCATAAAAGAAACCAACGCCGGGTGTCATGAAGAGTACCAATGAAGTAGCTGATAGCATCCATGCTGAAGCACCTGTATCAATTTTACAGGGCAACATGTTGCCGTCACCACCATCGTACCAACATTCGTTAGGGTTACCAGTGTAAATTCCACTAGTGCCTTTAACGTATCCATCCATACCATCATTAACATTTTGTGCAAATGCTTGTGACATTGCACCTGTTGCTGTAATGGCTACTGCTGCCACAAGTAATAGAACATACTTATGGTTCCTAGAATTCATTAAATTAATCGAAATTGAAAATTATTTAAGGGTTGAAGATGTAAAAACAGATAAAAATGTAAATTATTATATTTAAGTTTATTCTGATATTATCATAGAAAATGAAAAACATATCACGTTGGGGATTAAATGAAGATTAAATTAGACACACAATTGTCAATTTTTAATACATTTAAGACAAAAGGGGCAGAACTAACAGGAGAAGCCAATAGACAAAGATCAATAATTACAATACTGGCAAGTAATACTAATCCAGCAGAGAGAACAAGAACAGGAATTTCTCAGAGAATTGCAAAGAGGCAAGGCATTGCCTGGAAGAACATTTACTCTGGAATTTTCCGAGATCTAGATGAAATCTTGATTCCTTTGGAAATTGCCGAAGAAGATGGAAGATTGCCTTTGAGACGTGGTCCAAAGGCGCTTCAAGAAAAGGGAATTCCATATTATCGTCTAACAAAAAAAGGAGTACTGATTACATTATCCATAAGTGAGGTCAAAAATAGAGAGAAGTTACTGGAAAAATTTTTTTCACAGTCAGATTCAAAGGAAAAAGAGTATGAAAGAATCATTACAAATCTATCAGAGACTTGTCCAAATTTTACATATTCAATTTTTCAAAAATATGTCAAGGCATTTTGTGATAATAAAATAAAAGATTTACTTCCGTTTGATCTCTCAAAACTTAAGGACATTTCTGACGAGTCTTTAATGATTCAAAAGGAGATTTTAGAGGCTTTTTTGAAACTATCAAAGCAGGATAAAGAAGAAGCAATAAGGTTTCTTAATGAAATTACTTAAAAATCAGGTTTTTGTGAATAGATCGCCAAACATTAAAATCGGTTATCTAATGAGATTTATCTAAATGGGCGGATCAAAAAATGTCTATGCATCTGTAAAATCGTATAGTAAACGAGGTAAATTATTAAAAAAATCTGATTTTCAAATACTAGCAGAATCAAGGGATCTTGATGAATTAATGACTAGGATCAAAAATACAATTTATGGTGATTCTGTAGCAGAGGTACAAAAACCATATACATCACAAGGTATTGAATCAGCTCTAAGAAGTCATCTAGCAGATACACATTATTCCATTGCAAAAACATCAGGTAATTCTGGTGTTTTAAATGCATATTATATGAAATTCATTGTTTCTAATTTAAAATTAATTTTGAAAGGAAAAGTGTTAGGAAGATCTCAAGAAGAAATTCAAACATACGTAAACCTTCATGCTGAGGAATTAATCAAACAAAGAGATATTGTAATTAAGGCATTAGTTGCAAAAGATCTTGAAGAGACAGTTGCGAGCTTGAATTCAGTACAATTTGGCGAAGAAATTGCAAAGGCTGCAGCATTATACTATGAAAGAAAAAATATACAAATTTTTGATACATATTTTGATAAAATTTTAATTCAACATTTAGCTAGTGCGATGAAAAATTTTGCGGATAAAGATGCAACTAAATTGGTTGGAATGGATGTAGATTTTTACAATATTTTAAGTGTGATTAGAGGAAAATTCTGGGGATTGCAGGAAGAACAAATTCAAGATTTAATTGTTCCTCAAACTCCAACTGCAAAAGATCTACTTGGAAGAATGATAGCATCTGCAACAATAAGAGATGCATTTAATGAATTGTCTAATACAAAATACAAAAGTTTGATTCCTCAGACTGAAAATGAATTAGATGCTATTGCTGAATTTGAAAGAGCCTTTGAAATGGCAATTTATCAAACAGCATTAAGTTCTTTCACAAAAATGTTCAGCTTTGCAACAATAGTAGGAATTACTAAATTAACTGCATTTGAAGTCAGAAATTTGGCAGCTATTGCATTCGCAGTTGAACAAAAAATACCAACTGAAATCACCATGTCAAAGTTAATTTTGAAGGAATAAAATTCTAAAAATGATTAGATTACCAAAGAAAAAAACTGAAATTTCTACAGAGATTGTGACTAATACAATTTGGATTAGTACATTTTTGGCTATGATTCTATCATTACCTTCATTAGGATTATTTCTTGGAATCTATTTTATGACAGAAAATTTCATAATAGGTGTAATTGTAGGTTTTGGATGTCATTTTGTACTATTAGCATTTTCGAGTAAAATTTCAAAATTTCTGACTAATATTATGAGTTAATCTATAAGGATGAATTCATTAAGTGTTTTATCATGATGGGCGATAGAGATTTTAGAAGCATAGTAAAAAATGCAATAGACTCCATTGGAAGAGAATTAGAAGTTGAAATTGATGTAAAAGACATCAAAACTATTCATCTCAAAGAAGTGGTTCATTGTCTAAGACGTTCATATTATGATAGAGTAGATTCTAAAGAAGTTGAAAGAAGAGGTTTCAATGATCTTCTTTCTGGTTTACTTCGAAAGTTGCAATATGGTAGTAACCCAAAAGAATTTACAATTGATGATATTAAACTGAGAGGACATGCAGATATGATTGCAGATGACTCCATTGTTTTGTTTAGACCTGCTAATACTATTCTAGAAACACCGCTAGCAAATGATCTGCTTTACATTAATGCTTGTATGTGGATTTATGATAAAACAGATGGGATAATTATTTACATTACTGGAGATAAGGAAGAAACTATTTTTTCATTAACGCGTGATAAAAAAATGTTTGAGGAAGTTATTAGAAGAGTCAGAGTTTTTACTGATCTTCTTAAAGAACAAAAAACACCAATTTTAGAGCCGTCTAATGATTGCACTGATTGTCAATATTATCAGAGATGCTTCATCACAAAGAAAAATACTAAACAAGTATCATTATATGAAATGCTAGGTCTAAGCAAAGACTAGTAAGATAAATGAAAAATATTGTAAAGGAATAACTTCCTTTGATTAATCCAGTGGTTCTGGATGTCCTTTACCACGAAGTGCAAAACACACAACTGCTAGTGCAATTGCTACTCCTATTGCTGAGCCAAATGCGGCTATTCCTGCTTCTGCCATTTGATAAAAAGCCACTTTACGAGCTTTTATAATTTTGCCAATATTTTTTCTCTAAAAACAAATTATCATAATTTTCGATTTTTATGATACTACAATCAGATTGTAAAGTTTTTAACTATTTTGCAAAGTCAAAATGAAGTTCATTTTCTTGTCCACTAGTCATCGAGCTTAGATTATAGAAAACATCCCCACTGACTCGCCATTTTGCAGTGTTACTTTCAAGGGTAGACCATAATTCAGGAGTATTACCAGTATTTTTCAATACTATTTTGTCTTTCAAAAGAATAGAGTTTTCAGCAAGAAGTGTATAGTAGTTGGAACCAAATTCTACCATTCCTTCTGGTCTACTACCAATTTCACCGCCTGAAATTTGTTCTTTATTAGAATATCCAGTTTCAAATAGCTGATAATCCATAACTTGTACAATTACAGAATCTGGGTTAGGATTATTAATTTTAAATGTTATCTCTATTGTGGCAGCTCTTTTGGTAACTTCTATTATTGAAATATTATCTAATTCAACAGATATTGGTTGTATTTGTTGTGGGGTTTTGGATATTTCTTGAGTGACATTTTTTTCAGATACATGACTAACAAATGATGAACCAAACGTAAGAATTACCCCCAAAGCTGCAGCTAATGCAATAACTGCCATAAAAACAAAGATTTTACGATTCATTAAATTAACTTGTTTTTTAGATATCTTAAATGTTGAGATAGTTATTATAATATTAAAGAATAAAATTAATCATGCAATATTTTCAAGCTGTACAGCAAGGAAAACAAAGAGCTAGTAAATCACAAATGAAGATGTTTGAAGTTGCCGGATTTGGAATGTTAACATTGACTACAAAAAAAATAGATGGTAAATTTCATCCAGTAGGAGAAGAGGATTTTGTTGCAGTGATTAATGCGCCTGATGGATATGTTGCCATATTAGCAGATAAAGATGGTTTTACAAAGGCCCAATCAAAATCACTAGAAAAAAAAGAGGCATTATTAATTTATAAGAAATTAAGAGAATCTGGAATTCCAGAATATCCTGAAAATGAGATTCAGATTTGGTCAGAGCGACGTCCAACTGTGCAAAATGAAATTTCTGAGTGATTATTTTGACGGTAGAACTATTTCAGTTCCTACATCTACACCTTTGATTGCTTTTTCAAGTGTTCTAATATCAGCTTTTAGTATTCGTGTCTTTATTTTAGATCGTTCAATAATTTTCAGAGCTACTATATCCATCAAATCATAACCTCCTGCAAGAGAATCTTCATGAACAAGCATGTTTCTTAAATTCTTTAGTTCAATCCGTTTGAATTTTTTAGCATTTTTGAATTTGTTAGGGTCTATATCATAAACACCGTCAACATCTGTGGCATTAAGAAATTGTTCTGCGTTGATTTTTTCAGCAATAAGGGCTGCAGTTCCATTTGTACTTTGTCCAGGATGTAAACCGCCTGTAACTACAATCAAACCATCATCTACTGCATGTCTTACTTCTTGTAATGTTGTTGGCGGATGAGAATATGCTTTATTTTTTAGGGCATAAATCAATAATTTTGCATTTAATCTAGAGATTTCTATTCCAAGTTCATCTAGTGTAGATTCGTCAGCTCCTGAGGATCTTGCATGAGTAATGTAATGTCTAGCAATATTTCCACCACCTGTAATAATTATGGGTTGACAAATCTTACTAATTTTGACTAGAAATAATGCATAGTCTTTTATCATTTTTACATTATCTATACCAAAAATTCGTCCTGAAAGTTTAATAACAATTCTTTTTTTCATTATTTTAAACCACCAATGATTAATTTTGCGGCAATTTCAACTTTTTTTCTGTTCTTTTGATGTGTGTATATTCTAAGAATATTCATAAAACCAGATATGGCAGAAACTACAGGAATTTGTGATATAGGCATCTCTTGAGCAGTTGATTTTCCATTCTCATTTGTAATCAAAATAATGTATTTTGATTCATTTTTTGATGGGGTAAGTGGAATTGATGGAGTAACGGAGCTGTCAACAAAAATTTCACTTTCATCGACTTTTGATTTTTTTGATATTGATGTTCTTAGCTCGTTGGTTTTATCTTTTCCCAAATTAGTTCTACTAGTTAAAATTCGTTCAAATACGCATTTTAACAACTTTCTGTTTTGGTAATCTTCAGCAAATTGTCTAGCACGCTTTAATTTAGATGATTTTGATGAAATGAGTTTGGATAGTACGTATTCATCTGTAAGTTTTACATATTCATTGATGTTAAAAGAGGTAAAACCAAACTCGTCATCAGATAAACGTAATGCCTCTAAAAGCATAACTTCTGCTGCTCTTACTGTTTTATGAAAATATACAGCCTTAAACATTTGGTAACGAGAATGCATCATAGATTCAAAGGAATACAATGCTGATCTTTCTAGAGCAAGTTTTTTCTGATGTACATCTAGAGATTGTGTTATTCTTTTGTGATCAATTTGAGCATGTTCTGCACCAGTAAAATAACCATCTCTTAACAAGTAATCCATAATATCAGCGCTTAATGATCCTGAAATAATTTCATTCATGTATTGTAATTTTGAATCACCAAAAGCTACTTTTGTGATGAGTTTTTTGTCATATCCATTTGTTGATAAGCTGTCTCCAATTTCAGATTTTAGAATAATTTCTTTACCAAAATCTTCATGTGAGAATTTTTTTTGCTGCATAATCTCCTCAAAAATATGTGAAAAAGGTCCATGACCTATATCATGTAAAAGTCCTGCAAGTCTCAAAACTTTTATATCATCTGATTTCAAAATTCCTTTTTCATTTAAAGCTTGACCAGCTTGACTTGCAATGTGCATAACACCTAAAGAATGCTCAAACCTAGTATGCTGTGCTGCAGGATATGTTAAGTGAGCACCAGAAAGTTGGCGTATTCGTCTTAGTCTTTGAAATATAGAACTATCAATTATTTTTAGTTCATGATCATAAACGCGAATAAAATCATGTATTGGATCAACTATGTCTAAATAATTTTTTGTCATAATCTTATTTTCTTTGTAAATACTTTCAAAATATCTTTATGAATTTCTTGTTTTGGTTTTGATGCATCAATAATTTTCCAATGTTCATTCTTTGCAATGGTTCTATAAATTTTCGATATTTTTCTCAGAAATTCTTCATTTTTTTCAAATTTATCTCTGTTAGTTTTTTTTCTACGAAATGATTCTATTTGGGTTACATCTAGTAAAATGACAAGATCTGCTTTTGGAAGTCCTGCATCTAAATTTTCTAACCATTTACGCTTCATTCCATTTGCCAAACCATAGATTAGATTAGATTGGTAATATCGATTCATTATCAAAACAGAATTTTTTGATTGTGCTACTAAAATTTCATTTAATTTCTCCCATCTATTTGCAGCTAAAAGACAATGAATTACTTGAATAGGGAATTTTCTTTTATCAGTAAGATATTTTGCAATTTCTTTTCCTATAGGTGTCTTATAATCAGGAAAGCTAAAGGTAGCAGTTCTAATTTTTCTTTGTTTTAATGCTTTTACCAATAATGCAGTTTGAGTTTTTTTTCCTGCTTGGTCTCCACCCTCAATAACAATTATCATAAGTTACAAAGGAAGGGAAATTAATTGATTAAAAATCTATCAAGGTTTATAACTAAAAATTAAGCACATATCTCAAAATGGGACTAGTAAAATACATGGCAAAAGAAATGATAAAAGAAATTGGGAATAAATCAAGAGAATTTTATGAATTTGTTTTACCGCCTGTAGACATGTATCTCGATGATGACAAATTAACATTATTGATTGATTTGCCAGGGTTTGCAAAAAAAGACATCAAATTATCACTTGATGCAAATATTATCTTTATTCAGGCATGTAAAGAAATTTCTGATGAAAAAAATCATAATATGATCTGCAATCAAAGGCCTAACATCATAGATAAGAAAATAAGACTACCTGTTGAGCTTGTAGAAGGAGTAAGTTCTGCAAAATATGAAAATGGTGTATTAACAATTATAATTCCTATTAAAAAACATGGAAAAGATATTTCAATAGAATAATCAACGCTTTCTAAAAATTGTAAAGATACTCATTATAATTATAGAACATATCATTCCAGTAATTCCTAGGGATTCATTTGATGTATACAAAACAGTGGAACCTACAAAAATTGCAGATGAAAGAATACTTCCAGAAAGTAAAACATTAGATTTTGATTTAACATTTAAAAGTTGAATTGATCTGTTTTCATCAATAAATTTTTTTAATTCTGGTGCAATTGAAATAGTAGCATCAATTGATTTTGCAAATCTTTGAAAAGAATATTTTAGTTCTTCAATATATGCATCTTTGATCAAATTTTCTTCTTCTAAAATTTCTCTTAATACTTTAACGAATTTAAAATCAACTTTATGTATTTTATAAATTCCTTCTATGATTGATGCCATTCTCATGTACAATGCAAGATTCTTTGGAAGAACAAATGGGAATTTACTCATTGTTTTGTTTGCAAGTTCCATCAAATTTTGTACTTCCATTTCATCGGGCTTTTTTCCATACATTGCTCCAACAGCCAACTCTATCCCTTTCTCAATTATTGATCGATTAAAATCAGGAGCTAACATTCCAAGGTCAACCATTGCATTTACAGTTCTTGGAGGATCTTTCTCTACTAAAGCAAGATAAAGTCTGATTAGTCTTAATCTAGTTTGATTATCTAATCGTCCAACCATTCCATAGTCATAAAGAATTAGATTTCCATCATCAGTTACTGAGATATTTCCAGGGTGAGGATCTGCATGAAATAATGAATGACGCAGAAGCATGGTAAAAAAGACCTTGTGAACGTCAACTACTAGTTTCTGCCTGTCAATTCCCTTTTTATCAAGTGCTTCTATATTGGTAATTTTGATACCAGGAATGTATTCCATAGTTAGTATATTTTTTGAAGAATAATCATCATAAACTGAAGGAATGATTATGTTACTTTTTTTCATATCATGTTTGATTTTTTTGAGATTTGATGATTCAGTGGTATAATCCATTTCTTCATGAATTGTTTCAATAAATTGGGAAAGCATAGCTCTTGCAGAAAAACGCAAGTTTGGATCCACAAATCTTAATGCTATCGGAAGAATTTTTTTTAAGACTTTGAGATCCACTTCAACAACTTTTTCGATCCCAGGTCTTTTTACTTTAACAACAATTTCTTGACCAGAGATTTTTCCACGATAAACTTGACCTAGAGATGCACCAGATAAAGGATTTGGATCTATGTAGTCAAATTTTTCATTAATTGGTCCTAAGTCATTTTCGATTATGGTTTTTATCTGATCAAATGGAGCTGCTGGAACATTATCTTGTAGTTTAGCAAGTTCTTCCAAGTATGGTTGTGGTAAAATATCAGCTCGTGATGAAAGCCATTGTCCTAATTTTATGTAAACAGGTCCTAATGAAATAAAAGTGTTTAGAACTTTACGTGCATTCTTACGATATTTTTCTAAATCAATATCTTTACCCTCTTTTTTTACCCATCTTCTTCTGTCTTTTCGTAATGCTAAAATTGAAGGAAATAATTTAATGAATATTCGAATTGTTCTTACAGTAGACATGTTTATTCAAAATGATTTTTAATTTTTTTAGTTGCAACATATGCAACATATCCTGCAATAACAGAAGAGAGAAAAGTAACTATTGCGGTTGATTTTTTTGTTTTGTTATTATTTAGAAATTTTTTTGTAATTTCTGAACCAGCAAAAATTGAACATGCTAACCCAACTAAAACTTCTGGGGTATCATGAATTAAATGACCAAGTGGATCTTTTCTAGGATCAATTTTATCAGTATGAACTAGAAATTTATCATCATATTCTCTAATGTGTAAATTACTATATCGAAATTGTTTTTTTGCACCATTTTTTTGCCCAAGTATAGTTTCTTCTGCTCCTTCAAGCATAAATTCACGTAATTCCTTTGGTACTTCAATTTCATCTTTTGGCATGAACGCAAGATCCATTATTTGCTTATAATCTTAGCCATAACAAAAATAGAAAATTAGTATCTTTTTCATATTTATTTGACAGGATTTATTTTCTAGATTTTGATTCTTTTATTCTATCCTTACCAAATAGTACAAAACTTGTAATGAACACAATCAACATAGAAATTCCAGTAATGTAAGCATAATTAAACCCAATTTCAGGATGATTATTTTCATGATAATTGGAGATCACATAGGTTGCAATGAGTAGAATTACACCAACAACTGTCAATTTTTGATGAATTTGCAATAATTTTGGTTTTTTTCTATGTATATGAATTTAGGAATTAAAAAATATTCATATAAATGGTGTTGTTAAGAATCCCACTATACTTCCAACTAGAAAGAGAAATATGCTTTTTGGCATGTCTGATTCACACTATCTTGACATGATCATATAACAATAATGCAAATGTCCCAAAATAGGGAATCAGAAACTAATAAGGGTGTTATGGTTTTGATTCCATCGTAGAAAGTTTTTTTATTACTTGCTCAAGTTCTGCTTGGTTATCACTAATTACACGTTTTAGAACTATAATCTCTTGGTTTAGCTGTTCTAAATGGGCATCATCAGAATTGGTTATTTTATCTTCTAACTCAGAAAGTAATTCTTGATTGGATTGATTAATTTTTTCTAGTTCTTCTTTGTAGTTTAACAATTTTTTGTATAGATTAGATTTTTCAATAACTTGAACATATTTCTGATTAGTGAAATAACCCAAAGAAATTACAATAGTTCCTATAACTAAGATAATAATCAATACAATAATAGTTAATCTCATTTTTTAATCAGTATTAGTTGTGTGTTATTTCAAATTTAAAATTTAATTCTTAGTTAGCCTGAATTTTTGATTTTTTACGCCTACGAATCATATAGACTCCTATTGCTATCACTATTATTAATGGAATAATGATTAGGTGTGAATTATTTCCAGATTCAGTTTTTGGTGGTTCTTTTACAGATATTGTGGCATTATGTGTGATAAATATTTCATCTCTCACACTGTCTTTGTATCTTACAGTTAATTTAATATTGTGTTCTCCATATTGTGGTTTACCATCAAATTCTAATGGAATATTAAACGGTACTGGAGAGTCAGTTTCTACTTCATCAATAAATTGAGTTTGTTTTTTGATGTTTGAATTACCTAATGGTTCAAGAGTTATAAACCCAAACAATGCATTTTCATTTCCTTCGTTAATTATTTCTCCAACAACCATTTGTTTACCAGATAATTCAATTACTCCAACATCATATATGGATAGATTAATCAATCCCTTAATGTAGAAATCAACAATTTTAGAGATAGTTTGCAGTTCACCATGTGCATTATAGTAGCTAATAGATAATGGAATTCGTAAAGTATCTTCTTTAAGATTTCCTGGTATGTATACTGTAGCTGTGAGATATCTAGAAGATTTTGGTTTGATATTTCCAATATCCCAATTAGATTCTAAAAGTACTACATTTTCTACATTAGAAGTTGATGAAGAAGTTGATGAAAGTTCTGTTTGAGCTTTTGTAGCTACAATACTCACACTGGACATTGGTCCAGTTCCATCATTTGAAATCTCAATTATTACATTATTTGATTTCAAAGATGTAAGAAATGGATCTAATGCTTTAATATTGATTATACTAGTTCCAGTAATTTTGAAGTTAAAATCAGAAAAAGCAGTTCTTACTCCAGATTCTCTTAATCTAGAATAATCTACTTTAATAGTGCCTGGATATTGTTGAATTCTAATATTTTTATCAATATCAACATAAAATGTCAAATGAAAATTATCACCTGCTAGAGAATTAGAATCACTGTCAGCAATTATTAGTGAGCCGTGACCATCTGCTGAGGAAAATCCAATCGGAAGCGATAGCTGTCCTTTAATTCCAGTAATATCTTGTGTTCCTACATTTGCAAATACTACTGTAAATGGTACATGTTCATCACCAGGTTCAATCTCAATTTTCTTATTAATAGTTCCGAAATAGGCATCAAGTAATTTTACATCTCCAAATTCTCTTTCAAATGGAGATTGACCAAAACCACCTGATTTAATTTGAGCA
This sequence comes from Nitrosarchaeum sp., assembly GCA_050749345.1. GTDB lineage: Archaea > Thermoproteota > Nitrososphaeria > Nitrososphaerales > Nitrosopumilaceae > Nitrosarchaeum. The sequence continues at coordinate 12,749 of JBOGRE010000312.1, forward strand.
AATGAATTACCAATAATCAGCGGAATAAAAAGCAATATTGTTAATAAAAATAAAATTTTATAATTGATCATACTAAAACCTCCATCTCAGATGGCAGATTTCCTTCGAATGCTTTTCCATCCTTAATTGTAATTATTCTATCAGCATCTCCAAAATGTTGTTGGTCATGTGTAACAACAATGAATGTTTGGTTTAGTTTTTTTGCCATTGATTTCATCAATTGAACTATTTTTTCAGATGTAACAGAATCCAAATTACCAGTTGGTTCATCAGCTAAAATAATTGAAGGATTGTTTATTAATCCTCTAGCAATAGCCGCTCTTTGCGCTTGTCCACCTGAAATTTTATTTGCCCTTTTATTAATTTGATCATCTAATCCAACTGCATTTAGTAATTCTCTAGCATTTTCTTCTGCAGAATCATTGATTCCTGCAATTTCTCTTGGCAATAATACATTTTCAAGAACAGTCAGATCAGTTAAAAGATTTGAGAATTGAAAGATAAATCCTAATTTTTTGTTTCTAAATGATGAGATTTTATTATCAGTAAGATTTGTTGTGTCTATTCCATCGATAATGACCTTCCCGTTTGTTGGACGATCTAATAGTCCTATCATGTTAAGTAAAGTTGATTTTCCTGAACCAGAGCTACCTACAATTAATACAAATTCTCCTTTTTCAATTGAAAATGATACATTATCTAATGCCTTAACTTTGTTTTCTTCTGTTCCGTAAATTTTACTTAAATTACTAATTTCAAGTACTTTAGACAGCTCTCATTGCCTCCACTGGTAATAATTTAGTTGCTCTATAGGATGGATATAGTGATGCAATTATTGCTAAAATAAACGATAATACGGCAGTCTGAATAATTTTTTCCCAATTATAGCTTACTTCTAGTGGGAGGCTATTATTGAATGACATTTTTGTTTCCTTTGCATAAAATGTATACCCTAATCCTGCTGCAGTTCCAACTGCAGCGCCAATTGCACCAATTATCATTCCCTGAAAAATAAAAATAAGCAAAATATCTTTTCTTGTTGCACCTATTGATCTCATTACACCTATTTCTCTAGTTTTCCCATTAACTAACATCATTTGAATTGTAACAATAGCAAAAGCTGATGACATCATTCCAAAATATCCAATCATGTTTATCATTGCAATACCAGATCTAAATCCTGCTAGTTGCTCTTCAGCAGATTCTTCTATTGTTTCAGCAACAAAATCATCATTGGGAAAAGAGACTAAAAAGAAATTTTTTATATCATTGGCTTTAGATGGATCGTTTAGTTTTACCATAATTGAACCTGTATCACCATGTCTATTCATTAAATCGCGTAAAGTATCAATGTGAACAACTGCACTATAATCAAAACCTTGGCCACCAGGTGATTTTGCTATTCCAGTAACTACAAGTCTCTTGATTTGATCTTGGCCATATCTATCAATAATTTTTAATTTTAGACTGTCACCAACTTGAGCACCTCCAAGATCTCTTGCAACATTAGAGCCTAATACAATAGAATTTCTTGAAAAAACATATTGTCCATCAGATACAGTTTCATGAACAGTAGAAGCTCGAATATCCCGTAATGGATCAACTCCAACAATAGGAATTCTTGTTTGTTCATGTAATGTGCCAAACTTTGTCATGTTAATTGATGCCGTCGATGACAACCGTGGAGTAGCCGCTTCTACATATGGAATTCTTTCAAACCAATTAATTAATGCTTGATCTGATTTATCGATATAGTCTTCTTTATCTGTAACTAGAATATTGCCGTTTCTATAATTTGAGATATCTCTAACAATTGCATCAAACAACCCCTGAAAAATTACAAAATTAACATGAATTACCAAAATTCCAATTGTTACAGCTAAAACTGCACCAATGAGACTTCCTTTTTTGTTAAATAGCATTCTTTTTGCTAAACGAAGCCTGTATTCCATAAGTAGGTAAGAAATAGTCTAATATTTAATGTATTTTATGTTTAGTACTAATATTATAGACAATTTTATAT
>JBOGRE010000313.1:0-3645 GCA_050749345.1 Nitrosarchaeum sp.
TCAAAGCACTAAACAAACTACAAAAATAGAATTTGCAGAAAATGAAATTAGTGCGGGTGATGGGATTTGAACCCACGAACTCCTAAGAGACTAACACCTCAAGCTAGCGCCTTTGACCGAGCTGGGCGACACCCGCAATAGAAATTTCTTGAATGGTTTTTATAATCCTTGATTACTTTTTTGTTCGTATGTTAATTCCTGTAAGATGTTTTACTTGTGGAAGTTTAATTGCTGATAAGTTTGAAGATTATCAAAATAAAGTAAAATCGGGCGAAGATCCAGCTAAAGTACTAGACTCCTTGGGAATAAGCAGGTATTGTTGCAGAAGGATGTTATTAACCACCGTTGAAACTATTCAACAAGTTATTCCATTTTATGAAGCAATACAAAGAAGACACCAAGAAGTCCAATCTGAATTAGAATAGTTTGTCAAAAATTACTGCCATTGAAGGACGTATCATTTACAATAGTCGGGGAAGTAAAACTATTGAAGTCGATATTATATCAGAAAATAAATTTTTAGGTAGAGTTTGTGCACCATCTGGTGCTAGTGTTGGAAAATATGAAGCAGTTAGTTTCCCAAATGAAAACCCAGAAAATAGTCTAAGAATATTAAATGAAAATTCTCAAAAATTCATTGGATTGGAATCATCAGATCTTAAGATAGTACATGAAACGTTAAAAAGTATAGATCAAACACCTAATTATTCAAAAATTGGCGGAGCACTAGCATTTGCAGTAACTATTGCATCAATGGAATCTGCTTCAAAATCATCAGACAAACCTTTATTTCAAATACTATCATCTGAATCATCTTTCAGGTTTCCATTTCCATTGGGAAATATTTTAGGAGGTGGTGCTCATGCAGGACCAGGAACACCAGACATTCAGGAAATTTTAATTTGCGCTATAGGGACAAAAACAATTAGAGACGCCATTGAAACCAATTTATCAGTTCACAGAGAATTACGTCGTGTTTTAGAAAAAGAGGATCCTAATTTCACTAATGGTCGAGGAGATGAAGGAGGATGGGCACCAAAATTAGAAAATGAAAAGGCATTAGAACTTTCGGCAAAAGCTTGTGAAAATTTAGGATTTACGTTGGGAAAAGAAGTAGCTTTAGGAGTGGATTTTGCATCATCTACTCAATGGAATGAACAAAAACAAAAGTATGTTTATGAGAGAGCAGGATTTGTCAATTCTTCAGAACAACAAATTGAATTTGCTGCAAACATTATTCAAAAATACAAATTAATCTATGCAGAAGATGCAGTTCATGAAGAAGCTTTTGAGGACATGGCAGAATTAACTGCAAAATTTCCAAACACGTTAGTTACAGGAGATGATCTAATAGTTACCAATAAAAACATTCTAGATAAGGCGATTAATTCAAAATCATGTAATGCCGCAATTCTCAAAGTCAATCAGGCAGGTAGTCTTTATGATGCCCTTGAATTTGCCAAAGTAGCAAATCAAAACAACATAAAATTGATCACATCGCATAGATCGGGAGAATCTACTGATTCGCATATTTCTCACATAGGGTTGGCAACAAAGTCAAAAATGCTCAAAGTTGGCATAGTTGGTGGAGAAAGAGTAGCAAAACTAAATGAGCTTATACGTCTATCAGAGCATGATTTAATACGCGGTATGGCAGAGATTTAAAATCGCTATGAGTGAACAAGCAGAATTTATAGAAATTAAAAAGAAGATCCTGTCCACAGGAATTAGAGTTGGAACTCCAGTTAAAACAAAATTCATGACACCATTTATCACAAAAGCTAGTCCTGAAGGACTATACATGCTGGATATCGATATAACTTTAGAAAAAATTAAAACAGCTGCCAAATTTATCAACCGTCTTGGAACAGATAAGCTAATAGTTTGTTCTGCCAGACAATACGCAAATACTCCAATTGAGAAATTTTGTGAAATGTTAGGATCTAAAAAATTACTAGGTAGGTTCATGCCTGGCACTCTTACCAATCCATCATTACCATATTATATAGAACCAAAATTGGTTCTAATTTCTGATCCTCAAGTAGATGTACAAGCAATTACTGAGGCAACCAATGCAGGAATCCCAGTGATTGGAATTTCAAATACAGATAACATTACATCAAAATTAGATGTGATTATTCCAGCAAACAACAGAGGAAGAAAAGCTCTTGCCACAGTTTATTGGCTATTGGTTCGTCAAGTTCTCATAGAAAGAGGAGAATTAAAAGAAGATGAAGCAATGAAATACGAAATTGATGATTTTGAAACAAAGATAACGGAAGAGGAAATAGAGTAATGCAAATTAGAACGCCGGCAGTGGCCGGAATGTTCTATCCAAGTGAAAAAAAAGAATTAAAAAAATCTATTAAGGAATGTTTTTTACATAAATTTGGTCCAGGTAAAATTCCACCATCCAATATTAAAAAGAGAATTTTTGGGATTATTTGTCCACATGCAGGATACATGTATTCAGGTCCAATAGCGTGCCATTCATTTTATGCAATATCATCATATGTGCCAGAATTATTTATAATAATTGGACCAAATCATTGGGGAATTGGAAGTAATGTTGCAACAATGAAAGATTGTAAATGGAATACACCGTTAGGGGATGTAGAAGTAGATTCAGAAATAGCAGATGAAATTTCTCATCTATCAGAAATAATCGATATTGATTATTTTTCTCATATACGAGAACATAGTTTAGAGGTGCAAATACCCATACTACAAGAAATGTATTCGGATTTCAAAATTTTACCAATATCCATGATTAATCAAAATGAAGATGTTGCTAAAAATATAGGACTTGCAATCGCAAAAATTGCGGAAAAAAAGAAAGTCATGATAATTGGGTCTTCAGACTTTACTCATTATGAACAAAATGAATTTGCACATGAACAAGATATGGTTTTGATTGAACCAATATTAAAATTAGATGTAAAAAAATTTTATGATGTGTTAGAAGATAGAAACGTAAGCGCTTGCGGTTACGGAGCAATTGCATCCACCATGGTAGCATGTAAAGAATTAGGTGCTACAAAAGGAGAATTGCTAAAATATGCTACAAGTGGCGATATTATGGGCGACATAAGTTCAGTTGTTGGGTATGGATCAATAGTGTTCACTTGAAATCTAACGCTTCTGCACCTGGAAAGGTAATTCTTTTTGGGGAGCATTTTGTAGTCTATGGAGTAAAAGCAATACTATGTGCAATAAACAAACGAATTACAGTAAGTGCAAGCAAAATACAAGAAAATACAATTTCAATTAAATCAAACATAGGAGATTTGAACATGCCACCAAATAAACCAATTACAGAAATCAAGTCACCACTAAAACCATTTTATTTTTTAGCAAACAAAATGATAGAAAAATATAATCAAAATACAGGAATAGAAATACTAGTTAGATCAGAAATTCCTTTGGGAGTAGGTTTAGGTTCTTCTTCTGCCTGTTGTGTTGCAGGTGCAGCAGCAATCTCAAGATTATTTTCCGAAACATCAAAAAAGGAAATCCTAGAATTGGCAATTGAAGCTGAAAGGACTATTTTTCAAAATACATCTGGTGCAGATTGTACCGTGTGTACTTTTGGGGGGATCATGGAATATGATAAAAAGGGAGGATTTTTAAAAATAAATTTGGAGC
>JBOGRE010000314.1:0-2489 GCA_050749345.1 Nitrosarchaeum sp.
CCTCCTGGAGCAATATCTTGATCAAGATGAATTATGCAGTAATCAGGATCGAATTCAGTTAGATCTTCTTCACCCTGATCAAAATACATGATATGTCTTCCTGTTGATTCTACATCTTTACGATCCACTTTTCTTTCCATCTTTGTTGTATTGGAAATCTGATTTCGAAGCATAGATGTCATTCCAGTTGCATCGATTACGACTTTTGCTGTCTTTTTGTACGGTGTTTTTGTTTTATAGTCTATTCCTTGAACTCCTATCACTTGATTTCCGTCATACAATAATCCCATGAGGTTAATTTCAAAATCAAAATCTACTCCCATTACTAATGTTCTTTCGTTTTGACGTTGTGGCAGAACTTGTCTGTTAAGCATATACCCTTCACCATCAAATGGAATTGATGTTTCTCTATCTGGAGAAAATGCCATTACACCTTTTACTTTATGTTCAATTTCTGGCGTACTCCAATTTACCTTGATTTTGTTTGTCATGAAATCTACAGCTTCTTTACTAACTGCATCTCCACAAATCCAACCTGCAACACTTTTCATTCCAGGTAAGTTTGATGAGTTTCTATCAATTACTAAAATCCTTAATCCTTGATTCGAATAATGTGAAACGGATTGAGCAGCAATAGTTCCTGCTAATCCTCCACCAGCTACTATGACGTCATAATCTGACACGAAAGAACACGCCGTTTATCCGTATTTAAAATAATACCATGGTTATAGATAGAAAACATCTAATGTTTATGTTCAATTCAAAAATGGGGTCGGTTCGTCGCGGCGTCTTCAAAGCTTTCGCTCAGACTGGAGCGGCTATTATCTCCTCATTCCCAAATTAAATTATCTTCTCATTCCTATTTAATCTAGTTGGCAACTTGGAATATTTCACTAAATATTTTGACTGTATCTTTTTTATTGTAAATTGGAGTGTAAATTTTCACCTTTATTGCATCTTTTTCCTTAAACATTAAATTCCCTTTGATGAATTCTTGTTTGTCTAGTCTTATGTGTAATCTAGAATCTACTGTTCTTTCTTCTATCTCTTCCACCAACTCCTTTATCTGATCATTTGATAATGAATCAACTAATTTCCCAACAAACTTCTGTGCCTGATTCTTTTCAATTTTAGCATTTAGTATTATTATTGGATTCTCAAAATGACCCGTAGTCTGATCAACTGTGAAATCTTCTTCCTTTAACTCAAACATTTCTTCAAAAGATCTCAAGAATTTTGAAATATCTTCCGTAGCATGAATGATTACATCAATTGTAACTTCTAATTTGTCAACCATTATCTATAAGAATACGTTGGCGTTTAGGCTTCAAGTAATGCTATTTCTTTTTCTGCTGTTCTGATAAGTTTAACTTTCTCAAGACCAACATGTCTTACTCTGATAACTTTCTTAAATGCAGCCATTATATCTGAATTAATTTTACTATAACATGTAGCCTGAACAAATTGATCAATTGTCATTTGAGGCACTGTATTGTTAATTACATCTCTTGCAATCAATCGCAATGCATGTTGTCTAGATGTGTTAAGTTGTCTATGTGTAAGAGCAACCACTTTAATTCTAAAGACGTATCCATCTTTAGTTTTGATATCTATAATGAAATTTATTCTAGATGAACCACGTCTTACTAAACTACGCAAAAATTCTTTGGAATACTCGTATCTTTTAAAAATCGTAGTAGCTTTATCACCTTCTACTTTGTTAATTTGGAAGTACATTTTATATTGATGCTGTGATGGATCTCCTTTTAGAATATCATATAGGGTTACTTCTAGAACTCTACCCACTGCACCTTCTTCATCAGTAATTGGAACGTATGCGATTGGAACATTGTTAAACGAATCTGGAGCGTTAACTGTTACCCATCTCTTTTCTCGCCATTTGTCCTTTACTCGTCCTTTTCTACGTGCCAATTATTATCGACCTTTGAATCCAAAATATAAGGGTATGTGACTAGATTATATTTTTGCCCATGTATTTTTGTAAAATTTTTGGAACAACAATGTGACCATCTTTAGTTTGAAAATTTTCCATTATTGAAACCAAAACACGTGATGTAGCAATTAATGTACTGTTTAATGTATGCAAATATTGTGTATCTTCATTTGTCTTTTCTCTAAATCTAATCTTTAGTCTTCTTGCCTGATAATCTAAACAATTTGAACAGGAAACAATTTCTCTGTATGTATTTTGTCCTGCCATCCACGCCTCTATGTCATATGTTTTTGCAGAAACTTTTCCCATATCCCCTGATGATAGAAGCATTACTTTGTATGGAATTTCTAAATTTTGGTAGAAATCTTCAGCAACTGATAGCATTCTTTCATGTTCTTTCCAAGATTCCTCTGGACGTGCAAAAACAAATTGTTCGATTTTGTCAAATTGATGCACTCTGAAAATTCCTTTTTGGTCCCTGCCATGTGCACCTGCTTCTTTTCTAAAACATGGACTCACACCAGCATATCTTAAC
>JBOGRE010000315.1:0-2003 GCA_050749345.1 Nitrosarchaeum sp.
CAAGAAACTGATTTTGGAATTGTTGTTGCTCCTGAATTTGGAACTATTGCAATGATGATATTATTTTCTACACTATTAGTAGTTATTTTAGCATCAAGAAATGGCTTTTCAAAAAATCTAATTTCTAATTAATCTTATAATGTTACTAATTTTACAGTTTCCATGTTTTTGTTTACTTGAAAATCTTTTGTAATAGTTGATACTCTTTCTGCATCACCATCAATTACAAATAATTCCATACACTTCTCTCCTTCAATCTTACTGTGTAAATGCGTTGTAATCAGATCTTCAAAATTATGTTTTATTCCAGACACAACATGATCAAACTCATCATTATGAACAACTAAAAGAATAGCATGAATGTTTCCTGTTAATTTGGACTTTTGTTTTTCTTCTGAAATGAAAGTTCTGATTCCTGCCCTTATTGCTTCAGACCTACCTGAAAAGCCCATAGTTTTTTGCAGCTTGTCTAATTCTGATAAAATCTCGCGATTCAATGAAATTGAAACTATTGGCATAAAGAATAATTGTTATTAATTATCTTATAAGTTTAGCAATTAAAGTTATTAATATTTTATAGAGTTATTAATAACTCATGTCAAAATCATGTGTGAATAACCAAGTAAAACTAGCAATAATTACAATTACAATTACAATTCCGCTGATCTCATTTGCTATTTTTTTAAGTGATTCAAATCAATTCAAGAAAACAAACGAAGCAAAACTGCAAGTCATGTCATCATTTTATCCATTGTATGAATTTTCACAAAAAATTGGTCAAGAAAAGGTTGATGTAAAATTGTTAGTTCCAGTTGGAATTGAACCGCATGATTGGGAACCAACAATAAAAGATGTCCAGCAAATGCAAAAATCTGATCTTATCATAATTAATGGAATTGGATTTGAAAGTTGGGTTGATAAATTAAATGAAATGAATTACCACGGAGTAGTAGTTGACACTAGTAATGGAATCATTATAAAAAATATGGATAAAGAATCTTTAGTGTATGAAGAGCATCTTGATGAATTTGGAGATCCACACATTTGGTTAAATCCAGTCTTTGCCAAAATTCAAGTCCAAAACATTGCAAATGCATTTTCTAATTCAGATCCTGAAAATCGACAATATTTTCAAGAAAATGCTGCAAATTATATACATGAATTAGATTTACTTGATTCAAAAATTCATAATGAATTATCTGGTTGTAATCATGATTTTATAGCCTTTCATAATGCATTTTCATATTTTGCAGATGAATATAATCTCACACAACATACTATAATTTCTTCGTATGTATCACATACAGAACCAACTGCCAAGACTTTAGAAAATGTAATCAATAAAGCCAAACAGCTTAATCTTAAAATTATCTTTACTGAAGAAACAGCTGATCCTAAAACTTCTCAAGTAATTGCAAATGAAATTGGAGGAAAAATACTAGTTTTATCTCCGTTAGAAATTAGCGATGACGGAACTTATATTTCTAGAATGACGGAGAATCTAAATCATATGAAGGAGGCATTATGTTGAAGGTAGTTGAAATTGATCACCTCACAATTGAATATCCTGATATAAAAGCTATAGATGATGTTAGTTTCACGGTTAACCAAGGTGACTTTTTAGGTATAATTGGTCCTAATGGGGCAGGAAAATCCACACTTTTTGCTGCTATGCTTGGTCTTAATACAAAATACAATGGTACAATCAAATTTTTTGGTACTGATATTAGAAAATCAAAAAACTATCTTAAAGAGATTGGTTACGTGCCACAAAAACCAATCTTTGAGAAAAACTTTCCTGCAACAGTTAATGATGTTGTTAAAATGGGATTACAAAAAGAATCAGATGAAAATAAAATTGATGAAATTATGCAACAACTTTGGATACATGAGCTAAGTGAAAGAAGAATAGGTGAACTATCTGGTGGACAACAACAACGTGTTTTTATCGCAAAAGCCTTAGTTAATAATCCTAAAGTTTTGATTTTAGATGAACCTGTTAC
>JBOGRE010000316.1:0-1772 GCA_050749345.1 Nitrosarchaeum sp.
GTTAAGGTTTAAAAAGTCTTTTTCAGTCTTTCTGCTGATGTCACAGGTTTTTCATGAAATTGAAAAAAAAATCATCACCTCATTAAAAAACAATCCTGAACAAACTCCTGAGCAACTTGAAAAATCTACTAATCTATCGGCTGATCAAATTCGAAGAGGAATAGAATGGCTTAAACTAAAAGAATTAGCTATCGTAAATGAATCTCAAATTACCAACATATCTCTTGGGAAAAACGGACTGGAATCTTTTCACAAAGGATTGCCTGAAAGGAGATTGCTTGATTTACTAAAAAATGAATCAAAAAAATTACAGGATCTCCAAAAAGAACTTGGCTCTGTTTTTGGCCATGCTATGGGTATAGCAAGAAAAAATAATTGGGTCAATACATCTGAAGATAAAATCTTCCTTAAAAATTATCTTTCTGAACTTCCAGGAGAAAAGACTCTAAAACAAATTGGAGAAAATAAAATACCTAAAAGTGAAATTGATGTAGATGATTTATCTAATATTTTGAAAAGACCTGATTTTATAGTCGAGGATGTAATTAAGACAAAAAAAATAGTACTAACAGAAAATGCCAAATCCATTGAAATAATTTATGGCTCAACTGCAATTAATGTTGAATCTAAAGTACCAGATGTGTTTGTTGCCAGAACCCATCCTCTTAAAGATACAATTGATGAAATTCGTGAAATATTTGTTACCTTAGGTTTTACAGAAATTATTGGCAGTATGACTCAACCCAGCTTTTGGAATTTTGATGCATTGTTTACTCCACAAGATCATCCTGCAAGAGAATTACAAGACACATTTTATCTTGATGGATTATTTGCAACAAAAATTGGAACTCTGGAGCAAATTAGAAAAATTTCTGAATCTCACAAAAAAAGTTGGCGATATTATTGGGATATTAAAGAAGCAAGAAAAATGGTTCTTCGAACACATACAACATGTGTGACCATCAAACATCTTGCAGAAAATAAATCTGATGATGCTAGAGTATTCTCACTTGGACGTGTATTTAGAAATGAAAAAGTAAGTTACAAACATCTTGTAGAATTTAATCAGATTGAAGGTGTTGTAGTTGGAAAAAATGCAACTTTGCGTGATTTAATGGGAATCCAACGAGAATTTTATAGACGAATTGGAATTACAAAAATAAAATTTTGGCCAACATTTTTCCCTTATACAGAACCCTCTCTTCAAACAATGGTGTATAATGATAGATTAGAAAAATGGGTAGAGTTATTTGGTATGGGAATTTTTAGACCTGAAGTAACAAAACCACTTGGAATAACTAAACCTGTTCTAGCTTGGGGTGGAGGTATTGAAAGAATTGCAATGCTAAAATATGGATTAGATGATGTTAGAGAATTTTACAACAATAATTTGAGCTGGCTAAGGAATGTAGCAAAATGCCAGTAATTGAATTATCTTACACTAGACTCCAGAAATTACTTGGAAAAGTTTCAAAAAAACAAATTTCTAATTCACTTCCTTTTCTTGGATTAGATATTGAATCTGAAGACAAAGATTTAGTTAAAGTAGAATATAGTCCAAATAGACCTGATTACTCTACTGATTTAGGAATTGCACTTGGTTTACAAGGCTTATTTGGAATTAAAACTGGCGCCATAAAATTAAACGTCAAAAAATCAAATGTTTATGCTATTCATGTAGAACCATCTGTCACCAAAATCAGACCATTTGTAACTGGAATTATTGCAAAAAATGGGAAAATTGATGATAATACAATCAAACAACTAATGGT
>JBOGRE010000317.1:0-3431 GCA_050749345.1 Nitrosarchaeum sp.
CAGATAATGTTAAAGCATCTTGTTCCAAATCAGACAATCGGCTAGCATTGGATTTGATTTTGATTTGAGATTCTTCATTTTCATTTTCTACTTTGGATAGTTTTAGTTTAGTTTCATTAAGTTGATCAGAAAGAAATTTTATTTTATTATCAATTTCAGATTTTTTAGATGCTACTATGGATTGTTCTGTTAAAATTTTATTTCGTTCAAAATCAAGTATTTCTAAATCGTCGTTAATTTTTTTCTTTTTTATGTTTGTTTCATCAATTGATTCTTTAGATTGTAAAATATGAAATTCAATTTCACTTCTAGATAGATCAATTGCTTCAATTTCATTTTTAATTTCAGGAATTCTGAAATCAATTTGTTGTAGTCTTTTAGTGGATGCGATAATCGTACTGTTGTATGTTTCATATTCTTCCATCACAGAGCTTAGTTCAGAATCAATAGTAGACTTGGCTTGATTATAGTCATGTGCTACGGTCATTAATTTTGACTTTTCACTTTCAAGTGTGTTGATTTCATTCCTAATCAAAATTCTTTCAGTGTCAAATTTTGTGATTTCAGATATGATTTGTTTGAATGTGTCTTCCTTTACAGTTTTCTGACTTGTGATTGCTCTTAGTTTATTAGATGTGGCGATTGCTTTGTATCGATTTAGTTCTCGTTCAAGTATATCATGGCGAAGTTTTTGATTTCGCTCTTCCTCAAGTTCGTCAATTCTTTTTTTAATTTCGCCCATCTTTGCAAGAGCAATCTCCAATCTTCGATCAGCATCATCTAGTTGTTTGATCGATTCAGTTTTTTTCTCATCAAAGTAAGACAATCCAATTAAATCTTCAATAGTGTTCCGTTTTTCTTCTGATGTAAATTCAGATATTCTTGTAACAGTTCCTTGTTGTACTGCATTTAGTTGACCCAATCCAGCATTGGCAACATCAAGAAAATCCAATATTTGACTTCGGTTTGTTGGCTTTTTGTTAAGATAGTATGTATTCTCACCTTTATCATCCATTTCTCTTGTGATTTCCACGTTATCAGAATCAACAGGAATTTTCCTGTCAGAATTATCAAAATAGACACTAGATCTTGCCATTTTAGGTCCATGTCGATTACCTTCTATATCATGTATCAGAGATCGAAGTTTATCAACTCTCATCATTTTTGGCTTATTTTCACCTAGAGCAAAAATTATTGCATCTAAGATGTTACTCTTTCCAGAACCGTTAGGGCCAGAGATAGAAATCAGACCAGGTTCAAACATAACAGTAGTATTCTTAAACCCAAATGATTTGAAACCAAAGATCTCTACTTTTTTAATATGGACCAATGACAGTAATTTCTCAATTGGTTGGATAATCGATGGTTAACAAGTTTAGTTGACATAATTGATTAATTTTTCTTGTTTTACTCTCACTTTTTTCGTAATGGTGTTTATTATGAAATTAGAATTTGAATCAGGGGTAGATTTAGACACTTTTTTGTCCATAATTTGAGCCTGGATATGACTAAACAACATTCAGATGATGAATGATTTTCCTAGGCATGACGAACTTGAAAAAATGGTAGTCTAAAATAAAATACTAAAACAAAAGATATCATCCACATAGAATAAAAAACAAGCGCTCAAATCACAAAAATTTTAATAGATTACTTACCTTCGACGAATTTTTCACAGTTTATTTTTGCTTGAACGTCGGACATTTGTTCAATAGGATGTTTCATCAAATATGCACTGGCTGAGATGATTGGACCTCCTACACCTCTGTCAAGGGCAATCTTTGCTAGTCTAATAGCATCAATAACAATGCCTGCTGAATTTGCTTTATCATCAACTTCTAAACGAACTTCCATGTTGTAAGGAATATTAGCCCACTGTCTACCTTCAATTCTCATAAACATTAGTTTAGTATTACCTAAAAATGGAATAAAATCAGAAGGACCAACGTAAATCTGATCATCAGCTAATCTTTCAGCGAGTTGACTTTGAACACTTTCAGTTTTAGAAATTCTCTTAGATGCCAATCTGTCTTGTTCTTTCATGTTTAGAAAATCAGTATTGCCACCAACGTTTATTTGGTAAGTTTTTTCAATTTTAGTTCCACGATCGCTACATAGTTTAGCTAATGTTCTATGAACTATAGTAGCACCTACTTGACCTTTAATGTCATCACCAATTACAGGGATGTTTTTTTCTTTGAATTTTTTGGCCCATGTTTCATCAGATGCAATGAAAGAGGGGATACAATTTACAAAAGCAGTATTTGTGTCAAGGCAAATTTGAGCCCAAAAGGCAGTGACCTGATCAGAGCCTACGGGTAAATATGAAACAATTATTTCAACGTCCTTATCTTTGAGAATTTGTTTAATTTCTTCTGCAAGTTGTTTGTCAGTCTTTGTGGTTTGAATTGGATTTATTCTGTTTTCAACCCATAACCCAACTCCATCAAGAGCAGGGCTTTCGTAAACTTTGGCATCAGTTTTTGGCATTGCGTCTTTTGGAATCCAGTTAACCATGTTTGGATATTCGTAAATTGCTTCATTGAGAAGTTTACCAACTTTGTTGTCACCGACATCAAAGCCGCATACAAAATCAATATCATGGATTCCATATCCAGCTAATTTATCATGAATTATACCAGTCACTTCTTGAGAGGGATTTTGTCGATAGTATTCTATTCCCTGAATTAGGCCTGCAAAACAATTGCCTATACCAACTAAAGCTACTCGGATTCTTTTTACCATTCAAAAATTAGTGAGATTATGCAGGTTTTAAGTTTTCTTAAATGATTATGAATTATTATAAGACTAAGGCAGAATTTTATACTTCTCACCAAGAAATTACAATATGATAAAACCAGGTCGTCCTGTAAAAGACATAAAAATAGATTCAAACACAACGATAGAAAAAATTTTTGACGAGATATCTCAGTCAGGAGGATTTGAATCAGTTAATCTTTCAGATGGTCTTGACATTTTAACCGCAATGATTTCAGATCAAGAGTGTCTAAAGTTCATTTCATTTGTAGGGGCTGTTATATCAACAGGATTACGTGGGATTATCAAAGACATGATAAAAAATAAGTGGTTTGATATTGCAATTACAACATGTGGTGCTTTAGATCACGATATTGCACGACATTTTTCAAATTACAAAGAAGGTTCGTTTACTATGGATGATAGTGAGTTAGCAGATCAACATATTCACAGATTAGGAAATATTTTAGTACCAATGGAAAGTTATGGTCCACTCATTGAAGAAAAAATGCAGCTATTCTTAGAAGAAGAATACAAAAATGGAGTGAAAGAAATGTCTACTGCCGAAATTTGTAAGATGATTGGAAAACACCTTGGAGAAGATTCTTTTCTTTATTGGGCTTACAAAAATAAAATCGATGTTGTCGTACCTGGAATTATGGATGGTGCAGTAG
>JBOGRE010000318.1:0-5843 GCA_050749345.1 Nitrosarchaeum sp.
GTTCTACTGTTGGGACAACAACTGAAATTTATGATTACATAAGATTACTTTATGCAAGAATTGGAATTCCATACTGCATAAATTGCGCAAGAAAAATATCGAGTCAATCTGTTGAGACTATTTGTGATTCTATTCTCAAAGACTTTGCTGGCCAAAAAATCCTAATTCTATCTCCAATTATTCAGAGAAAAAAAGGAACATACGAGAAATTATTTGAACAGATAAAGAAAGATGGATACTCTAGAATACGCCTAGATGGAGAGATTTTGAGCCTGGATGAATCATTTCCAACACTTGACAGGCAGAAATGGCACAATATTGAGATTGTAGTGGATAGGATTCAGACAGAAAAATCTGAGCGTTCTAGATTATTTGAGGCCATTCAAACTGCAATCAAGGCATCAAAAGGAGATGTCATGGTTTCATCTGAAAAATCAGAAAAAATTTTTTCCCAAAACAACGCATGTCCTTATTGTGGATTAACAATTGGTGATCTAGAGCCTAGAACCTTCTCATTTAATTCTCCATTTGGAATGTGTAAAGCATGTAATGGATTAGGGATAAAGATGGAATTTGATGCAGACCTTGTAATTCCTGATAAGAGTAAATCCATTTTAGATGGTGCAATTGTTCCATGGAGTGGAAGATTTTCTGCATTTAGAAAACAAGCATTAAGGGCTGTTGGAAAAAAATTTGGTTTTGATTTGATGACACCGATCGACAAAATATCCCTAAAACATCTACGAATTATTTTGTATGGCAGCAATGACCTGATTGATTTTAAATACAGTTCTAAATCTGGGGATTCTTCCTGGCAATACACAGATGCATTTGAAGGTGTGTTAGTCAATCTTCAACGCTCTTTTATGGAAACTGATTCTGAATCAAAACGTGAGTGGCTAAAACAATTCATGAGGGATACACCTTGTACTGTGTGCAATGGAAAAAAATTGAAACCAGAATCACTTGCAGTCCAAATTAATGATAGGGGAATAATGGATGTTTGTGATTTGTCCATTGATCATTGCTATGATTTTTTTTCCACGCTAAAGTTAACTGAAAATGAACAATATATTGCACGAGATGTCCTCAAAGAAATCAAGGAACGATTAGAATTTTTAATGAATGTAGGATTGAATTATCTTACTTTGAATAGATTAAGTTCTACCTTATCTGGTGGTGAATCTCAAAGAATTAGATTGGCGACTCAGATTGGGTCTAATCTTACTGGGGTCTTGTATGTTCTTGATGAGCCTACCATTGGGTTGCATCAACGTGACAATGAACGTCTCATTAAAACGCTAACAAAGCTACGAAATCTTGGAAATACAGTAATTGTAGTGGAACATGACGAAGAAGTTATACGAAATTCGGACTGGATTGTAGATTTGGGTCCTGGGGCAGGAGTACATGGTGGCAATGTTGTCTTTGAGGGAACTGTTAATCAAATTCTCAATGGTCACAAATCTGTTACTGGCAATTATCTGAAAAATAATTCATTGATAAAACTTGAAGGAAAGATAAGAAATCGCTCTGGTTCCTTAATTATTAAAGGGGCATCTGAAAATAATCTGAAAAAAATCGATGTGGAAATTCCATTAGGTCTCTTTGTTTCTGTAACCGGTGTTTCTGGCTCTGGAAAATCTACTCTAATAAATGATATTTTATTAAAATCTCTTGAAAATCACTTTTACAAGTCTAATGTAAAATCTGGCAGCCACAGTGAAATTTTAGGTCTTGAAAATATTGATAAGGTGATTGCAATTGATCAATCACCAATCGGTCGAACTCCACGCTCTAATCCTGCAACATACATTGGTGCGTTTACTTCCATACGAGAATTATATGCAAATACTGAATTATCAAAAGAGAGAGGATATTCTATGGGGCAATTCTCTTTTAATGTAGCTGATGGAAGATGTTTTGCTTGTGATGGTGATGGCGTAAAACAAATTGAGATGCAATTTTTATCTGATGTTTACGTGAGATGCGATGAATGTAAAGGGAAACGATACAACTCAGAAACTCTTTCTGTTTTGTATAAGGGAAAAAACATTTCTGACATTTTGGATATGACAGTTTATGAGGCATTACAGTTCTTTGAGAATGTCCCTTCAATTAAAAGAAAATTACAAACTATTTTTGATGTTGGATTAGGCTACATAAAACTTGGACAATCATCTACTACTTTGTCCGGTGGAGAAGCACAAAGAGTAAAGCTCGCATCTGAATTATCCAAAAGAGGAACAGGAAAAACATTTTACATTCTTGATGAACCTACCACTGGATTACATTTTGCAGATGTTCAAAAACTTCTTGATGTGCTAAACAGATTGGTAAATCTAGGAAATACAGTTCTAGTCATTGAGCATAATATGGATGTGATTAAAAACTCTGACTGGCTAATTGATTTGGGGCCTGAAGGTGGTGATGAGGGTGGCAAAATAGTTGCTATAGGCACACCTGAACAGGTTGCAAAAGCGCCTGGAAGCTACACTGGAAAATATCTTAAAAAATTACTAAAGCAATGACTTTTGATATCTCAAAAATCCAGATCCCTTCAAATCCAGGCATCTATTTAATGAAGGATTCTGACAAAAAAATTATCTATATCGGTAAGGCTAAGAATCTAAAAAATAGAGTAAGGTCCTATTTCTTAAAAAATCAGAATTACAAAACACAAAAACTCGTGGAAAATATTTCTGACATTGAATTTATTTTAACTGATAATGAAAGCGAGGCATTTCTTTTAGAATCCAACATGATAAAAAAACACAGACCCAAGTTTAACATTGAATTAAAAGATCAACAACTATACACGTATCTTAGAATATCAAACGAAAAATATCCTAGACTGCTTGTTGCAAGAAGAACACGTGATGGCAAGTTTCTTGGAGGTGGAAAAATTTTTGGTCCTTTTATGCAAGGCAGCTCCAAACTACTTACAATTGGTACTTTGCGAAAAGCATTTCAAATTAGAATCTGCAAGCAACTTCCAAAAAAAGTATGCTTGGAATACCATTTAGGAAACTGTGAAGGTCCATGTGAATTCAAAGATGCTCAAGATAAATATTCACAACATGTATCTTCATTAGAGGAAGTACTAAAAGGAAAAGATCAGACCAAAATTTTTACAAAAAAATTAGAAGAAGAAATGACACAAGCCGCAGTATCACAACAGTTTGAGCGTGCAAAAGATATTCGTGATACTTTGATTAGATTGGGTAGTCTTCAAACAAAACAAAAAATGGAATACATTGAGAATTCTGATGAGGAATACTTTGGAATTAAGTATGAAGATCAAACTGTAACCGTAATGAATTTCAGAATGATTAATGGAGTAATGCGAGACAGCGACAAATTCTTTTTTGATCTTGTTGGAGACAATAATTTTTCAAATTTTCTTTTTCAATATTACACTATTCATAAAATCCCAAAATTCATCCTAGTTAGTGAATTTCCTGAAAATAAGGATCTCTTAGAATCACTGCTTTCTGAACAGGCAGGGTTTTTAGTTGAAATCATTTGCCCACAACGCGGCAAAAGGAAAGACATCGTAAATTTGATTTTAAAGAATATTTCATTGATTCATTCCAAGGGAGATGACCCAGGTCTGACTGAATTAAAAGAAACATTGCATCTTTCTGCAATTCCCAATGTCATTGAATGCTTTGATATTTCAAATCATGGAGATGACTTTGCAGTAGGTTCAATGTCTAGATTTGTAGGTGGTAAACCCGAAAAATCCGGATACAGAAAATTCAAAATTAAAACAGTTTTTGGCAGGGATGATTTTGCAATGATAAGTGAAATCGTCAAACGTAGATATCTTAGATTGCTAGAAGAAGATTCTGAATTACCTGATTTGATATTAATTGATGGTGGGAAAGGACAACTAAACGCTGCACTCAAGTCATTACAATCACTTGGATTACATATTGATTGTATTTCACTTGCCAAAGAAAATGAAGAGATATTTGTGTCACACCAAAAAAATTCCATTGTAATTTCAAAAGATAGACCTTCATTGAAAATTTTACAATTTGCTCGAGATGAGACTCATAGATTTGGTGTTGCATACAATAGGACAATACGTAAAAATCAAATAAAATAAGAAAAAAGGAAATTTTTTAATCAGTTTGCTTTAACGTTTCCTACCATCCATGGATGTACCATGCAGAAATAATCATAGCTTCCTGTCTTATCAAATGTGTTTTCAAATGATGCTCCTGCCATGATTAAACTACTGTCAAACACACCTGATGGGCCATCAGCTGGACTACCGGCTGTTACGGTGTGTGCTGCAGTATCTGTATTTTTCCATTCAACAGTATCGCCTACATTGATTGTAATTGATGCTGGTGAATAACATGCATTGGATGTTTCACAACCTGGAGATGAAGTTCCAGATGGAATTGTTACGCTAACTGTTTGTGGTTCTGATGATTTTTCTACCGGTGCTACTGGTTCAACCGGGGCTACTGGTTCAACCGGTGTTTCTTTCATCTTTGCCTCTTCTTTTACCTCTACATCTTTTTCTGTTGTTGTAGGTGCTTCTTTCTTTACCTTATCTGCAATATTTGCAAATGGGTCTGCTTGCATTTTTGGTTCTGCGGTTTTAGTAATTACTGGAGCAGAAACAGCCGGAGTGTTGTTTTGAACACTACCGGCGTAGAATGCAAATCCTACACCAACAGCTACAATTGCAATAGAAAATGCAATTGCTGCTTTGTCTATACTTGCCATAATTGATCCCAGAATTTCATCAAGCTAAATAAATCTAATCTTTATTTTCACGTTCACAATTTAAAATAATTGAAATATTTAGAAAACCGTCTTACTTGAGCAATTATATTGCAGTTTGAAATTTGACTATGTAATTTCTTAATTTTTTCAAAAATTTATACACATTTAAAAAAACTATTGAAAATCTCATAATGATTGCTTTAATTAATTTTAACTATAGTCAATCATGTTGAACAAATCTTTTTTTATGATTCCCTCCTCCAATATGAATACAAACTGCAACGGAGCTGTCACCAAGTAACTTACGTTTTTGGTCTTAAGCGCCTTTGCATTATATTTTTTTAGCAGCCAAATTTTTATCTTGTGGTATCAATTCAAATCGAATTTTTAATTTTCTTTGTTCAATTAACTGTTTGATAAAATATGTTCTTTTTTCAATAAATCCATCATGACTTTTTTGATCTGTTGACAGATGTTCGAACATTATTTTATCATCTATTTCTATTTTTACAATATCTTGGTTTTTTATGATAAATGTGCCAATCCCCCAAAATAGTCCTACATGCAATCCTACATATTTTGATTGTCGCTTGGTTACTTTATCCAAGTAAATATCGACATGTTCTCTTTTTTGCTCTATGATCGAATTGTTTGTTTGAATGATCCATGATATTCTCTTTGTATTCCCATCAAAAAATAAAACATGCTCCAATTGTCAACCAAAAAGCGGTTTTTTGTCTATATATTTTGAATCCCGCCCTTATGATCAAAGATTCAAAGATCCACATATGTTAGAGTCACACACATTCTTTTCAAAAATGGTTGATGAGCTCATAGAATTTTCAGAATATGATCCTGAATTGGCTGATGGAATTCGTTGGTTAGATGTTCAGGCACAAAAAAAAGGTATCACATTTTATGATATGGTTTTTGAAGTATTATACAAACATGATGTAAACTCTAAAGCAAAAGAATGGCTTAACACAAGAAATTAAAAATTATTTTCTTAAGTCCAGAACTTCATACTCACAACCTTCTGGTCCACAATATTTTCCAACATAGAGTGCTTCTGGTCTATACAATGCAGGCTTTGGTGC
>JBOGRE010000319.1:0-2654 GCA_050749345.1 Nitrosarchaeum sp.
CAAATCCTGCTGCCCACAACCAGGCGTACACAGTATCACCAAACCATAATGCCTTTACAGGAATAATTTTTGCACCTGGTGCAACTCCTTTAATTTTGTATTTACTAGTATTATTGTAAATATCATACTCTACAACTCCTTTTGATGCAATAGAAGCAGCACTTGATGTACCGTGACCTGCTGTATCAGTCATTACACCAAAGAATGTTCCTTCTGGATCCATAGCAGGAAGTAAAGTTCCGTTAATTGCTTTTAGATTATCATCTATAGCAGCTTTTTTTCCATTAATTACACCATAAACATCCATTACTTGTGCACCAATAGTTCCAGCACTGTAATCTGACTTGCCATCATCATTAAAGTCATAGACTAGATGTTCGTTTCCGCTCCCAAGAACTATTGGTTTTTCATCTGTAAAGTCAAAATCGTAATCGGGCTGTTGACCATTTTTTAAATCAAATCTTGTAAAATCCTCCCAGGAAGATGACAAGTCAGGTATAATGGTATCATATAATCCAGGAGTATGTGAATCAATAACAAGTACTGGTACTACCTGAACACCAGCTAGTGCTCCTTGCAGTGCTCCTTGATAGATAATTCCTAGGTGGTAATTTCCACTTTTTGATACAATGTAATCACGATTGTTTTTGCCAATTTTCATATCATCTGTCAGAGTACCATTAAAAATTGGTTCTGAACCAAATGATGGAAAAAATGAATTGTATATTGATATTGTTGTGCCTTTGTTATTTTGGTTGAGGTCTAAAAATACACCTTCGCGAGTAATGTATACTGATGAGGTTACATTTTCTGGTAAAGCATTTGTATAGTTTCTAAGGATTCCCATTTCGTTAATGTTTGCAACAAATGTATTATTTGTTAATACTATTCCTTGACCATCAGCATCTAACATTATCGGATGATTATTTTGATCTCTTGCAAGAGAGTCCATAATATCAGGATTCGAAAAGTCAACTCCAGTATCTACAACTGCAATGTTTACACCAGCACCAGTGTAACCATATTTGTTAAACGCTTCTTCTGATTTTACAATATTTCCTATTTTAGATATGTCTGGAATTTCATTGGTGTTATTTGCTAAATGAAAATCTAAAAGAAAGTCTTCAATAACGTTATAACCTGCTGTTTTGAATTTTGCTGCTTCATTTTCTGAAAGGACTCCCACTGAGAAAAAACCATCTTTTGTATTCACCGAGTGAATTAGATTACTCTTGACTGTTTTTACATCATTAATTGAGCCATAACCAAAAACTAAATATCTTTTGACATTTTTTTGTTCATTTAATATGGCAGGCTCTATTTTTACAATTTTTGACGAGTGTTCAATTTTTAAATTGTTGTCTTGAAATGAATTTTGTTGAGGAAGATCACCACCTAAAAATCCCTGTGAGCTTCCAATTAGTACAGTAAAGAGAAGTATCGCAGATAAAAATACAGGCAGCATCTTAGACATAATTGGGAATAGTTATTTTTTACTCTTATAGCTATGTATGTGTGAATAAACCCTATCTTCTTCGTGCAAATATTGCAATCTGCAAGGCTACTATAATTCCAATAGAGGCAACTATCGGAAAAAATAAAGAGTTTAGCTGTACTGAAGCCTCTTCAATATTATTTACTGATGAGGAAATCGACGTTACGCTAGAATCTATATTTTCACTTGCACTCTCAAGGGTTGAACCAAATCCTTCTATCTCTGACTTTAATCTGTCTAGTTCTCCAGAGGTCTCATCTAAAACTGAGTTTAATTTAACGATTTGTTCAGCAACTCCACTAATATCTTGGTTCAAAACCGATGTTGCTGCAGAACCATGAGAAATGGTTCCTTTACTAAATGCTACCATGTGAAAAACATATGTTCCCTTTTCTCTAGGAGTATAATCAATATAGTATAGGCCTTCATGAAGTGTCGCAAATGATTGAGAGAGACTTACAACTTGATTTGTGGGAGTATGAACGTGGGAGGTACCTAACAGTTCATTTGGATCTCCTCCAACCAAAAGGCCATCACTAGTTACTTGTGCAAATACTCGAAATGGTTGAGTAACTGCAGCAATCTCTGGGGCAAAAACTAATACAGTTACTCTACGTTCAACTGGTACTTCTACAAGCTCAGATGTAGATGTAAACTTGATATCAACAGTTTTAGCTAGTCCATTTTGAGTTGTACTGATTGTTTCAACAGTATACGTTCCATATGGAAATTTTGTAGAGGCCTCTGGCCATGTTAAGAGAACGTGGTTAAATGATCCTTCTGAATCTACTATTATTTGATCAAATATGACAATAGTTCCATCAGGGGCAAATAATCGTAGTATTAGATTTTCATTTGATAAGGCTTTACCATAAACATAGAGAGGTTGGCCATCGGAGTAGACCTTGCTGTCAGTAAATAGATCTAGTGTTTCTGCGTATATTGAAGGAATGATACTTGCCATAATTATTACTGATAAAACCCAGACAATTTGTTTCAATTATGAATATAACACTCCTCTCATAGATATTACTTCTGAAAAAATGATCTTGTCTACAACTTACGTTGTCTTTGGTTTTTAAAAAAAAGAAAAAAGGGATAGTTTGATTTTTCTAGTCTTAAATGACGTTTACGGTTGTTTTGACTGGTGGTGATAATG
>JBOGRE010000320.1:0-3151 GCA_050749345.1 Nitrosarchaeum sp.
GTCCTAATTCTATGTTGACATAACCGTAAACTTTCTTTTGTATGTGTAGTTTACAAAATGCAACTTCTACTCCGTATACTTTTCTTCTCTCAAAAATTGTTTCAATTGTTGGCCATTCTTCTGTCAATGCTTTAGTGTAATATGGATAGTCTCTGGAAATCCTCTCTAGTCTTGCAAAATTTCTTTGAGGATATCCAAATTCTTTTACTTTATACCTAATTCCTGCAAGAAAGTAAATTGCATCTTTGTGAAGTTCTTCTAAAGCAATTGGAAGAATTCTATCTCCAACCTTTTTTTCATTTAAGAAAATATCCACTGATTTTCCAATTCCTCTTATGCTGTAATCATTTAGCAAAGAAACAATTTTGTCAAAATTTGGTATTATTCTATTATTGTAAAGTAGTAAGTTTCCTTCCTTTAGGTGCTGTTCTATTACTTCCTCATGTTCTTTTAACTCGTGCTTGGAAATTGGTTTATCACAAGCCATTGCCAATACTTGAAATTCTTCCACAAACGGATTCTTTGGATCAATGTATGTTTTTTCAACATCTTCAAAATAATCTTCAGGATGATTCTTGTAGTACTGTGAAATCGGATCATTGCCAAGTGCCAAAAATGCATATCCTCGCTGTCCTTTTCTTGCTGCCCTGCCAATCCTTTGAATTAATCTGTTTACCGGAATAGTAGATGAAATGACACAGTCTACATTTCCCACGTCTATTCCAAGCTCAAGAGTAGGGGTACATGATATAGCCTGCAATCTATCCTCTTTGAATTCTTGCTCTACTGATTTTCTATAATTTGCCATTAGGCCTGCTCTGTGAACTTTGATGTTGACTTTTTGTTTTTTTGCTTGTATTGCTAAAAGCTCCGAGTTAAGATGTGAATTATTAAATACCATTGTCTTGTGCTTTTTTTCAGTCATCCTCTTTGTCAAATCAACCATTAATGCACGTTGAGTTCTAAGTGATGGAAATAACATTACAAAATCTGTCTGTCCTTTTTTGCCTGAACCATGAATGATCTTCATCTTTACTCCGAATAGTTGTTCACAAAAGTTTTTGGCATCTTCTAGAGTTGCAGATGCAGCAACAAATTGTATTTTATTACTACAAATTCGCTTCAATCTTTTTATTATGTAATGAACGTTAGACCCAAAAATTCCTGAATACACATGTGCCTCATCCACTACCAAAATTTTCATCATTGAAAGCAATGATGAAAATTTTGTTTGGTGCCAAAGATGGTAATGTAAAACATCAAAATTTGTAATCAGTATATGTGGTGGATTCTCTAAAATTTCTCTTCGCTCTGTCTGATTTGTATCTCCGTCAAATACTTGTACGTCTATCCCAATTTTTTCTGCAAATTTTAGGATTTTTGGCTGTTGGTCCCGTGAAAGAGCTTTGGTTGGATAAACAAATACTGCAAAGACACCTTTGGCATCACTCGATTGTTTTTTGATTTTTTGAATTACTGGAATCAAAAATGCCTCTGTTTTGCCAGATGCTGTAGGTGCCTCAATTATCACATTTTCTCCAAATGATACCTCTTCAATTGCTTCCTCCTGAAATTTGTAAAATTGTTCAATTCCAATATCTTTCAAATGATTGCTTATTGATTCATCTAATCCTACATCTTCCACATTGCTACCCATTTTGGGTTCATGGTTTTTCAGAACTTTGTATTGTGAAATATAGTCTTTTTTTGAGAAAAGAATTGATTCTGTAATTTTATCTGGATTATTTTTTCCAATCATGTCTTTAATCTCTTTTTCATTCCTGATGATTCCTTCATCTTTTAGGCCTTCTGAAATCCCTTTTTTTGTAACAAGTCCTTCATCAAATCTTGAAAGAAATTCTAGAAATACTTCATCAATATTTTTTGAAAATTCAAGTAGATCCTCAATATCACAATTATTACAAGATATGTGTATTTTTTTGTTGAATGTTTTTTGTATTTCTAATTTATGTTTACATTTTGGACATGAAAATTTCAATTAAGATCTACTTGATTGAACATATTAGAGATTTATTGGTTGACAGTTAATTTTATCCAAAAACACTATTACACGACATTATTAAACGAGGAAACAATCTTGATTTTAAAAATGAAAAAAATTGAAATTAACAAAATTTACAATATGAACTGTATTGAAGGTATGAGGTTAATTCCTAAAAATAAAATTGATTTGATTATTACTGACCCTCCTTTTGCTATTAATTTCAAGGCTACAAAAGCAAATTATAATCGAATTTCTTCCAGAGTAATTCAAGGGTACAATGAAATCAAAGCTGTAGATTACTATGATTTTACATTTGATTGGATGAATGAAGCATTTCGAATTCTTAAGGACTCTGGAAGCATGTATGTTTTTTCAGGTTGGAATAATCTCAAAGATATTCTAAAAGCATTAGATGATGTTGGATTTACTACTGTAAATCATATAATATGGAAATACCAATTTGGTGTTGTAACAAAAAAGAAATTTGTTACTTCACACTATCATTGCCTTTATGTTTGTAAAAATGATAAACAAAGAAAATTTTTCCCATTTTCCAGATTTGAAAAAAATTCTAAAACAAATGAAGGACGTAGCTTACATTATAAAGATAAAGAGGACGTCTGGGAAATTAAACGTGAATATTGGACTGGCTATGAAAAAACTCCCACAAAACTCCCTGCTGAATTAATTGAAAAATTACTATCCTATTCTAGTGAAAAACATGATGTTGTTTTAGATCCTTTTCTAGGGTCTGGACAAGTAGCTATAGTAAGCAAATCTATGAATAGGAAATATTTGGGATTTGAAATTGTATCTAACTATTACAAATTTGCAAAAAAAAGGTTAGACGAAAATCTTTACAGAATAAAAAAATCTGACTAATTTCTATCCTTTATTTTTTGACTCATCTATATTTTTTTGTCCCATTTTTGTAGCGATTATCTTTCGGAGATCATCATCGGATTTTTCTGCAACATTTACTCCAAGTGATTTTGCAATCATCTCTAGTTTTTGTCTCTCAGTTTCTAAAGGTCCTGATATCTCTAGATTGGTATTTGAAATGTCTTTCATTTTATTTTGAACCTCATTTTTTGCTTTGTTGAATTCGTTTACTATTTTTCCTAATTTCTTTGCAGCATTAGGGAG
>JBOGRE010000321.1:0-1632 GCA_050749345.1 Nitrosarchaeum sp.
GCTGTAAAAAGAATGCTAATGGGATCTGAGATCATTTCAGATTCTAGTGGAGGAATTACTGTTCAGGTTCTTGTTAATCTGCTAGAACTCTCTGTTGATGGAGCATTTAAGCGAATGATTCATCTGGCTAAATCAATGTCAAATGATGCAATTTTAGCAATGAGAGAAAATAATTTGGAGCTTGCACAGGAAGTAATCAACACAGATGATGAAGTAGATAGATTTGGATTTTATATTATTCGACAGTTAAAAATTGCAATTCAAAATGAGCATATGTTAAAAGAGATGGGTTTTAGAAATGCTAGAGATTGTCTTGGATATAGATTAGTTGTAAAAAATATTGAAAGAACAGGGGATCATGCAGCATTTATTGCAAAGGATGTGTTAGAATTCAAAAAACCAGTAAAGAAAGACATAGTAGAGAAAATTGAAGAAATGAATGAATTTGCGTTATCTGTTTTAGACGATTCATGTTTGGCATTATTCAAAGAAGACTATGTGCAAGCTGAAAAAACAATTGAGAAGACAAATGAGATTGTAAAATATGAAAAAAGAGTAAGAGATGCATCAAAATCACTCAAAGATGATGAAGAAATCTATAGAATTAGAAGAATGACAGAAAATATTAGAAGGATTTCAGAATATGCTAGTGACATAGCAGAAATTGTTCTTAATATGAATATAGAAAAATCATTAAAGAAAACAGCAACCTATTTTCACGCATAATCTTACTATAATGACATTGTCAGATAATAAAAAAGAATTTCCAGATTGGGATGTATACTATAAGCAAAATAAAGTAGAAACAATGCCATGGTATGAAAAGAATTTAGATTTAGACATGGTTGAAGAAATTCAATTCTTAGAAAAAGGAGAATTTTTAGATCTTGGGACGGACCTGGAACACAAGCAATAGAATTAGCTAAAAGGGGTTTAAAGTAATTGGTTCTGATATATCTCGATCTGCCATTAAAAAGGCAAAGTTATCTGCAAGTAATGTAAATTTTGTAATAGATAATATTCTCAATTCAAAGTTTGAAAGCGAAACTTTTGATTACATATTAGACAGAGGATGTTTTCATGTGTTATCAGTTGATGAGAGAATAATATATCTAAATCAAATTAAGCGAATTTTAAAGAAAAATGGATGATTTTTTGAAATGTATGAGTAAAAATGAGAAAAATATATCAGATGATAAAGGACCTCATAAATTTTACAAGGAGGAAATAATAAATTATTTTGAGAAGGATTTTGACATTAAGAAAAGTAAAGATACAGTATATTATGGAACACTTAAACAATTACCAAAGGCACTTTTTTTTGTAATGAAAAAATTAGTGAAGCTTTAACTTGAGTAGCACATGTGAATATAGTAAATAAAATGAATTCTGCAATACTAATTACATATGATAAAGAAGATGCTGTAACGGAAGCTATAGGATTATGTGATGCTGCAGGAATACAAGTTTTACATACAATAAAACAACATTATCTGAAGAAACCAAAATATGGAATCAGTGGAGGAGTTTTAGAGAAATTAGAAGAGATTGCAGGAAAACTCAAACCAGATGTTATTGTTTTTGATGAAATATTAAAGCCAAGTCAAAATTATAACTTAGCCTCTGTATTAC
>JBOGRE010000322.1:0-6113 GCA_050749345.1 Nitrosarchaeum sp.
TTTCATGTAAATGCATAAGATGTAGAGAGGCAGGATTATCAAACAAAAAGACAGATGATCAGAATCTAAAATTAAACAGAATTGATTACGAATCATCAGGTGGAAACGAAGTATTTTTGTCATATGAAGATACAAATGATTCAATCTATGGGTTTTTGAGATTAAGAAAACCAAGTATTCTTGCACATCGGAGAGAAGTTGGAAATGAATCATGCATAGTACGAGAAATACACGTATACGGTAAATCATTGAAGTTAGGAGAAAAAGGAGAAAAAGAAATACAACATTCAGGACTAGGGAAAAATTTGATGAAAGAGGCTGAAAAAATTTCTAAAGAAGAATTTAATGCTACAAAACTATTAGTGATTAGTGCCGTAGGAACAAGAGAATATTATCAAAAATTAGGGTATTCGTTATATGGGCCATACATGACAAAATCATTGAATCAAGAATAAGATATGTCAGAGCAGGAAATATTTGGAAAAGGAACTTGGATAGACAAGTTAGCTCACGAATTATTAGAACGTGAAAAATCTCTAGGTAGAAGTTTAGATCTTTTAAGAGTTGAAAGTGGACTGGGAGCTTCAGGAGTACCACATATTGGAAGTTTAGGAGATGCAGTTAGAGCATATGGAGTAAAACTTGCACTAGAAAACTTTGGATATAAATCAGAATTAATTGCGTACTCTGATGATTTAGATGGATTAAGAAAGATCCCAGAAGGATTCCCTACTTCTTTAGAAGAACATTTGGCCAAACCCGTTTCATTAATTCCAGATCCATTTGGATGTCACGAATCATATGGAATGCACATGAGCAGTATTCTTTTAGATGGTCTTGACAAAATGGGAATTAAATACGAGTTTAGAAGAGCAAGAGACACATACAAGAAAGGATTACTAAAAGATCAGATTCATACAATTTTGCAAAACAGCTCAAAGATAGGAGATAAAATTTCAGAGCTAGTAGGCCAAGAAAAATTTCAGAAATTTCTTCCATATTTCCCAGTTTGTTCAAGCTGTAATAGACTCTACACTGCAGAATCATTTGAGTACTTGGCAGATGAAAAGAAAGTAAGATACAAGTGTCATGATGCAGAGATTGGCTCAAAAACGATTAAAGGATGTAGCCATAATGGAGAAGCAGACATAACCAAAGATTTAGGAAAACTAGCATGGAAAGTAGAATTTGCTGCAAGGTGGGCAGCATTTGACATTAGATTTGAAGCATATGGAAAAGACATTATGGATTCTGTCAAAGTGAATGATTGGGTATCAGATGAGATTTTGAATTTCCCACACCCTTATCATGTCAAATATGAAATGTTTTTAGATAAGAAAGGAAAGAAGATTTCAAAATCACTAGGCAATGTTGTTACAGGACAAAAATGGTTGGAATTTGGAAGTCCAAAATCCATCTTATTACTTCTTTACAAAAGAATTACAGGTGCAAGAGAGCTAGGATTTGAAGACATACCATCATTAATGAACGAATATAATGAATTAGAAGATATATTTTTTGGAAAAATTAAAGTAGACAATCATGCCAAGTTAATAAAATCAAAAGGACTCTATGAATATGTGAATCTACTAAATACACCAAAAGAACCCAGTATTCATGTCAACTATAGATTATTAGTTGAATTAGCTAAAATGTTCAAAGATGATAGAACTGAAAGAGTGATGAAAAAATTATTAGATTACGGAGTAATCAAAAATTCTGAACCACAAATAGAAAAATTGATTGAGTTGGCAGGGAATTTTGCAGATGAGTTTGATCAACAAGAAAAAATAGAAATAGACATGGACGAAACAACAAGAAAAGTGTTGAAACTACTAGTAGATTCACTTAATGCAGAAAAAGAGCCGGAAGACATTCAAAATATAATATATCAAATTGCAAAATCAAACGGTGTAGAACCAAAGGATTTCTTTAAAATTTTATATCAAATAATACTTGGTACATCAAGAGGTCCTAAAATTGGTCCACTTATCTCAGATATAGGTAGAAAGCAAGTTGCAAAAACAGTGTCAGAATATATTTAAGAAATATGGCCCATAGTGAGCACAACAAATCAAGAAACAGTGGAAGTTTTGTACTGATAATATTTGGGGCGTTATTGTTATTTTTAGCACCCAACATAAATCCTGGCAATCCAATATTAGGAACCATTGCGTTGTGTGGTGGAATTATGATTGGAGGTATTGGATTTTATCTCAAGTTTATCCGTACAAGAGCAAAAAAAGTCTAAAGAAACGTTCATCTTTTGGGAAATTTTGTAGGTAATCAATGGGTCTTTTTGGAAAGAAAAGGGGACAAGTAGAGGAAAGAGCATACGAAAAAAGCGAAGAACTTGTTCTAAAAGAATCACTTGAAACAGAAGTAGAAAATTTACAAAAAATATTCAGAACAAAACAAGAAGAGATCGAAAGTATTACAAAAAAATTACAAAGTGTGAAAGAAGAATACGATATAGCGACAAGTAATTTGATGTCAGTAAAAAAAGAAAGTAATCAGAGAAAAATGGAACTTGACATGATATATTTAGAGTACAAAGATATAAAAACAAAAATAAAAGATGCAGATGAAAAAGTCAATAAAAATGAAAAATCAATTGGAGAATTTGATAAAATAGAATCAAATCTTACAAAAATGAGGCAAGAACTCAAAAAAAGTATAAAAGAACATGATGAAATTAAAGAAAAAATTGTAGAGGACCAATCATCTCTACATGAAATACGTGCACAACAGATTCAAGCACAAAAAGAATTAGATGAAATTAATTCAAGACTATACAATGCAAAACAAGAAGTAAAAAATCCACAACAAGGCAATCTTGATGAAGCAGGTGTGTTTACATCAAAAGAAAAAGAATTCATAGAAGGAGAAATTATTAGCAAAAGAGAAACAAAAGGCATCATCGAAGCTGCAAGTGTAGTAGTAGGATCATTAAAATCAAAATTAAACATGGCAGAAAAAGAAATAGAAGCAGTTCAGAATCTACTAGAAAAAGAACGTAATGAACATAATCAGACTAAAAAGGAACTTGAAAAACTAAAAGAGCAATTAGAATCAAACTAATATACACATATTATTAAAAACAGCACAATTAATTTTTAAAATCAACGCATGAAATCTACAGCATACATTGAAAGGAAGAAAAATGCAATACCACCGCCAAGAACAGCAATCCATGCGACAATTTGTTTAATTTTAGACATTACAAGTAAATTTAAAAAAACATACTATTGAATCTACTTAATTATTAAAGAATTATGAATTCATAATAACAAATTATCTGCTAGATTTAGGAATATCAATAATTTGTTATTAAAATAAATTGTCTAGAAAAGAAATTAACCATAAATTAAGCAGTGTTCACATTCACAATTTGCCTGTTGTTTTAATTTTACCAAGCATTTTTTGTGTTGACCAGCTTGACATTGAACACATACTTGATCTATGTTATCAACGCTAGTGTATTTTTTTGATTGATCAAAACCAAATCCACCGTCTGGAGGTCCAACCATGTTCATCTTTACATTAAAGCAGTATTTTTACTTCACTAAGAAAGTGCTTTCTCAATTGAATTTTTCAGGTCTGTTCTGTATGTTTCAATGATTCCCCTAATTTCAAAAACATCAACAAATCCACCAGTGGATGCTCTAGTTGCCTTAAGAAGATAGTGTAAAGTACCCTCCTCAATTTTTCCCACATAATACCCATAAAGAAAATCTACTTGATTTTCACATTTCCAAATTTGTTTGACGTTTGGAAAAGTTTGATGAACTTCAGAAGGGATATCTCTTATTCTTAGTTTTACATATTCTTCAAGTGATTTTCTTATTGATGAATCATGAAACATATAAAACTAGTTTACAACACTTGTTTTTTAGTCATTATTTTTATCAGATTTTTTTTCTGAATCAGGTTTATCCCATAAATGCATAGTTCCACGAATCATAAAAGAACCAACAATAATTGCAACGATTCCACCTACAATAAAAAGGAAAAAACCCCCTATACTTTTGATATTAGTCAACAAATACAATATGTATATTGTGTAATTATAATTGTCTAACAAACAAGATTAAAGAAGAGTGAAAAAGAGGTAAATTAGCAATGAATTGCAACAATAAGAAAACAGGATGTTATCATGATAATTCAATCCACTTTGAAGGAAATGGTAAATGTCTGGTAAAAGGTTGTAAATGTGAAAAATATCAATTGAAATAACAAATGCTCAAAAACATTCGTAGTTATAGATATTCTCCAAAAATCTAAATTATTAAAACATTAATCAAAAATTGGATCACACATCAAAATTATCAGTTAAAATTATCAATATTTAGTTTAAAGAGAAGATAAATGCTTTCTAATTTTAGAATTTTTTTTCGTACATTTTAGCTTTGGTCTGAGCAAATTATTTGTGTGCAAAGATAATTTCAGTTAGTGCTTTTTTGTAATTAGAATCACCTTCTTTGATAATATTGCAAGAATCAAGTGAAGTTAAATGTCCAGTAACTGTTGCCATTACACCTTTTTGATTAAATTGTACAATTTCACCAAATGCTTCAATGAGCATGTATCCGGATTCAGATTTACACTTGTAAGTAACTCTACCCGTTTCAGTATTAAATAATTGAGTTATCCCTCCAGGCATTTTTGTAACTGTAACTGTCATGA
Source organism: Nitrosarchaeum sp. (assembly GCA_050749345.1). Classification (GTDB taxonomy): domain Archaea; phylum Thermoproteota; class Nitrososphaeria; order Nitrososphaerales; family Nitrosopumilaceae; genus Nitrosarchaeum. The sequence goes on from JBOGRE010000322.1 coordinate 4,687, forward strand.
GATATGAAAAAATATCTAGTATTAATGATTTTAGAAAAAGGATTTCTAGGCAGGAGAGTTAGCAGATGCGGCTAGAATTTTATCTATTTCATTTATTGCAAGTTTATCTCTTCCAATAAGATCAAATTTCTGAATTAAAGTTTCAAATTTTGTTTCTTCTTGTACTTGCTCATTGACAAACCATCCCAAGAATACAGATGTTGAATGATCCTTATCTTTTTGTGCAATTTCAACCATTTTATGAATTGCAGCAGTAACAATTTGTTCATTGTTCAGAGCAGCCTTTAGAATGAATTCTAGAGAGTTGAAACTGGATGCTGGTAATTTGGTTGCAGGGATTACTGCAGAAATTCCCAAATTGTTCAGATAATGAACAATTTTTAGCATGTGTGTTCTTTCCTCATCAGACTGAGCATAAAAGAAACTAGCACTGCCCCTGTATCCAGTAACTTCACACCAAGATGCCATTGCCATATAGCTGCTTGAGGCGTTTGCTTCAAGTGCAATTTGGTTGTTTAATGCAGTTTGCATGTTTTTGGAAATTTTCATAGTTTTCAACATTATGCTATGTTTCTCTCTTAAAAAAACTTGCTAAAAACTTTAATCAATGAGTTTTACTAGAGCATGTTGCAGAAACAGGAGTAACAAAACTAATTACATAATTATAGAAAGTATGCAAAAATAGGGAATCATTAATTCATAGACATCTAATTAAGGATAAATTTTAGGAGTTATAATCATAACATCGTGGAATGAAAAAACAAATGCAACCCACTTGAAAAAATTATTCAAACATAACTTAAAATTTGAAGATAGGTTACCGAGTTTATGCAAAATAAATTTTTAGGGATTCTATTAATTTTAATTATAACAGTTAGTTTTGGAATAAATCAAGTGGAAGGTTTTATAGAATTTAAAAAATACAAAGTAATCAATTCGCCCAAAGTCTGTGGAGACAAAATGTGTTCAGAAACTGACGAGAGAAGAGCAAAAAAAGGACTTGCTAGTCACGACATCAAGGTTTGTGGAGATAAATTATGTAGTGATATAACAAACAAGAAGGCAAAGTTTGCATACAAATCCAATCCACTTGTGCAATTAGGATTAGGAGTTCCGCTGGATCTAATTCAATGTAAAGAAGGACTTTATTTAATTATTAAAACTGGAATACTTCCAGCATGTGTCAAAGCTGAAAATATTGCAAAATTAAAAGATAGAGAGTGGGCAATATCTGAAATTGAACAAATTAAATTGTTCAAGGAGATTATCAAAAAGAGAGAGAATGTAATCATTCCTTCTAAAACGATTAAAAATTTTGGTGCAATTCTAAGTATCACACCTAATGAAATTTCCAATCAAAAATATCTAATGTTTAATGGAGATGGGTGGCACGGACTACACAACGTAGAGATTACAATTTCAGAAGA
>JBOGRE010000323.1:0-9125 GCA_050749345.1 Nitrosarchaeum sp.
ATGCATACTTGCCTTTTTCACTCAACATTAATAATATCTGCAAAAGATGTTATAACTTAATAGTTGTCTCAAAAAGAAATTGAAGAATCATTGAATCTGTTGCAAAAAAATTGGGAAATTGATCCAATTTTACGAGAATTTATGCTAGGAAAAATAACTGATGTCTCTGATTATCCATTCAAAGTTAAAGATGTTATTTTTCATATTCCGTATCTTGTATCCAAAAAAAAATATATTTTATGGAAGTGTTTTTGGCCCGATTGTCATAATTGCTGTGACAGACAAGGTAGATTGCCTCTAACTTCAGATGATCTAATCACTATTGGAAAAGGATTGAAGTATCAAAGACCATCCGATTTTATAAAAAATGAAACAGTCACAACTACTTGGCAAGATATTGCTCCTTCTGGTCAAGTCACTACAATGACTACAATTAATCTTAAAAGAAAGATAGATGAAACTGAACAAGAAGACGGAACTCATATTTCATGTCGATTCTTAGATGAAAAGGGTGGATGTAGTATGCATCCAGATCGTCCTGGTGTGTGTTATTTGTATCCATTTTCTACATGGCTCGAAAACGAAAAAGGTATGGCGCGAGTACATGCAACATATCAGTTTACAGGTGATTGCCCTGGGTTTTATCTCTCTGATGATTTACACTTAATGAAACAAGAACTAAAAGATTATTCCAAAATAATTTATGACTATAACCTGTCATCAAATAGAACAATGAGAGAAAATTTTAGCTCTGTAAGTTTTGGCTAGGCTTTTGCTACTTTCATCAAGTCTGCTATTTTGATATCCATTCCAAATCTTACTTCGTTCTTTTTCATGTATCTAAAAATGGAGATAAAATCTGGAAGCGATTTAAAGAAATTAAAGTTCCTGTGAATCTTTGCTCTGACAAATTTGAATACTTTATCGTAGATCTTATAATGTGCATTTACTGCTTTTTCATATGCTGCAAAGTCATACATGTTTTCTAAAAATATATCCACACACTGCATACTTGGAATAATTCCTTCACCTAGTAACGCATAGACTGTACCAATTGATTCTCCAACTCCTACAACTTTTCCTTTGTAAAATGGCTTACATTTTCCTGGAGTTGCAAGTCTGATTGGCCTTCCTTTAGTTTTTAGAACCTTACCACCGTGCTTTTTTAGAAAATCATCAGTTGCCTTGATATGGTTTTTTCTATAATCTCCTGCTCCAATGTGTGCCCATTTTTCACCTAACGGGAAATACCAGAAATATCCAGACATTCCTGGAAATGGTTCTATGTAAAAGTCCTCATATGGTAATCCATTTTCATATTCTACTTTGTATTCATATGTTGGCAAGAAAAAATCTTCTTCTAATTTTGGAAGATACATTCTGGCAAATCCAGTACAATCAACTATCATGTCGTATTGTTTTTCCAAGTCTTCTAGCTTTGGAGCTCCACCATAGATTATTTTAGAATCTTTAATGAAATCTTTGATTAATCCTAATTTGTCATATGTGCACAATCCGTGCAAACCGATATCGAATTTTACGTTATCATTCATTTTCACATGCATTGTCTTTCCATCATGGATTAGAAAGTCATCAAAATTACGCCCAACTTTTTTGCAAAACTCTTGCAACTCTGATTTTATTGTTCCCCATGCACAAATCGAGTCATGTCTGTCTTGTGTACTACGCTCATATCCTACAACTTCATGTTCAGAATTTTTGAGTCTTGCCATAAGATAACTTCCTGCAACACCCATGCCCATAACTGCAATCTTCATTTGACTTGAGATTTGTTTTACCTAATAAATACACTATCTACAATTTTGACTAGTATTAATTGGTTTTACAATGATTGATTTTAAGTTGTTAAACTCTCATTAAGTTAAATTTAGTATACTGCAAACAAAACCATGGACACATTTGATGCAATAAAGAATAGAAGATCAATTAAGAATTTTAAAAATTATGAAATGACTAGAGATGAAATTAATCAACTTTTAGAAGCTGCAATTTTATCTCCAACCTCTTATAACATTCAGAATTGGCGTTTTGTTTTAGTTATCAAACAAGACCTCAAAGATCAATTGTATACTTTGTCATATGGTCAAAGACAAGTAGCAGAATCTTCGCTTGTAATTATTTTGTGTGCTGACTTGAAGGCATGGACAAAAAATCCTGAACGCTATTGGAAATCTCTTCCAGAAGAGCCACGACAATCATTGGTCAATGGCATAAAGCAAGCATATACTGGAAATCCAACGCTAGAAAAAGATCAGGCAATTAGATCTTGTGGAATAGCTGCTCAGACAATAATGCTTGCTGCACAATCTATAGGGTATGATACTTGTCCTATGGAGGGATTTGATTATGGTAAAGTTGGCAAGCTGATCCATCTTCCTAATGATCATATTGTTACAATGATGGTTGTAGTTGGAAAGAAAGCAAAGGATGCTGCACCACGTGGTGGACAGTTGCCTCTATCTGAAGTAGTTTTTGAGAACAGTTTCTAGAAATTATTTTTTAAATTTCTTACATATGTTAAATGGAATGAAATAATTGAATCCAAGTTACTTAATGAATAAAAAATATATAAAACTTCAGATTCTATTTTTTCTCTAGAATTAATCTGAAATATTATTCAATCAAAATTGCTGGCTTGAATGGTCTTGCATGTTTTGCCTTTCCTTTAGGATCATAGATATTAGCATCTGATTCTGAAAAAACATCAATATCTACACCAAACTCTTTCTTTCCTAATTGAGTCAATTCATTTGCAAGGAATTTTTTTTCATCAAAGTCTTTTGAATCTAGCTTTGTTTGTCTAATTTCAGTTGGCTCAGATAATATATCCTTGATTGTCTTTTGTACAAAGTCTGGAATCTTTTTAACATCTGATGTATCTAAATTTGCAATTAATTCTTTCATTACAATTCCCATGTTTGTTTGTCCTGCCATCACTTTTTCTAAGATACTATGATATATTTTAGATTTAAAAGAATCAGCTGTATAAATTGTAATATTTTTTGGAGTAATCTTTGTTACTTTGAGAATATTTGAAATATCTTCAATTGTTGATTTTAGTAATTCTTCGGATTGAATGGCTGATGCATTAACACTTTGTTGTGTGAATTCTGGCCACTGAGATGTTGATACCATTTCTGAATGTCCTAGTTTTTCCCACATTTCTTCTGCAATGTGTGGCGCAAATGGTGATAACATTGCAACACGTGTAGAATTTATCCGATGTAAAATTCCTGAAATATTTTCTCTGTTTTTAGCTTTGACTCTTTTCATGTACCAGCTCAAATCAGATTCAAATGAGAACAAAATATCGTGCAGAGCCTCTCGTAATCTCATCTTTTCAATACTTGCTGTAACTTGAGATACCATACTTTGGGTTTTAGATAAAATCCATCTATCTTCGGCCTCCAGAATCTCGATTTTTTCAAATTTGAGCCTAGAACACTCGTAGTATAATGATTCAAGCTTATTTTGAATTCCTGAAATTGACTCCATATTAAAATCAGCATCTTGTAGTAATTCTGCTGAAATAATTATTGCTAATCTGATAGGATCTACACCATAATCTTGGATTGCTTTTCGCAATGGTATGATGTTTCCCATACTTTTTGACATCTTTGAACCATTCATTAAAACAGAACCATTTACAACAATTTCTTTAGGCCAGTTGCTCTCGGGAAATATTGCAACATGATTTAGAACAAAAAATGTCAAGTGATTTGGAACCAAATCACGTCCAGAGTGTCTTGAATCTACTGGATAAAAGTATTGAAACTCTTTTTTGATTTCATTAATTATATCAACTGACATTCCAGTAACTGAAGAAATTTTATTTGCATCACCATTGTCTAAGAAAATATAATCAAAAAATTCTTTGGATAATTTTTCTGCCTTTAATGTTCCATTGTTTACAAATTTTGAAATTGTATAGTATGCCATGTATATTACAGAATCTGAAAGGCTCTCTACAATCCAATCTTTATCCCATGGTAATTTAGTTCCCAATCCGTGTTGTCTAGCACATGCTCTTTCTCGTAGCCATCCTATAACATGGTTAAACTCTGATCTAATCTCTTGTGGTAGTATGCTCATTTCATCAAAGCATTTGGTAGCTAATTCTTTCCAGTCTCTGTCTCCGTAATTTAGGAACCATTGGTTGTTGAGAACTTTGACAACACACTCTGCACCACACCTGCATCTTACTGGAGTGTTTGTTAGTTCTAGTAATATATCGGCATGTTTGTTTTCAATTAACCACTCTTTGATGGTGTCTTTAGCATATGCTACTTTGATTCCAGCAAATTTCTCTGTGTTTTGTTTTAGTTTTCCACCATAGAATTCCTTTCCATATACTTCCTTTGTTGCCTCTTCTAGCTTTGGATCACTTTGATCTTTTACACCAAATTTCTCAACTGCCTCTTTAGCTGGATTCTCACCATACCCTTCAGTATGTATAATGGAAATTGGAGTGATTTTGTTGACTAGAGAGGACAATTCGGGCTTGATTTTTGCTTTTTTGAGATCCTCTAATGCTTGATAATCAAATGGTGCATGTGCTGGAACTGACATGACAATTCCTGTCCCTGTTCCACTATCAACAAAACTTGCAGGAAGCATTATAATTGATTCATTTCTATGTGGAACTGTAACTGACTCACCAATTAATTCAGAACCCTTTATCTCGTCATCATATGCTATTTTTTTATCCAAAAACTCTAGCTTATATGCACACTCCTCACTTACAATCCATTTTTCATCATTCACTGTAATTTTCTTGTAAATAATTTCAGGATTCACCCATAAATTGACAACACCAAAAATTGTTTCAGGTCGTAGTGTTGCAGTTGGAATGATATATTCTCCATACTTGAATTTGATCAAAATGTATTCAGTAAAGTCCGGCTCTACATCCCCTAGTGTGTCATGTTGTGATACTGGATTTTGATCCTTTGGACACCATCCAACTGGATGTGAGCCCTGAATAATGAGATTCTTTTCTCGTAGTGTGTTGATTTGCCACTCAATAAACTTGCTATATGCTGGATCAATTGTTGTAAACTCTCTTCTCCAGTCAATGGAATAACCCATCTCTATCATTCCTGTTTTAATCTCTTTATGAAAATAGTTTGCAATCTTTACTGGTTCTGTAAATTCTTTGATTAACTCTTCAGGTACTTTGTAAAGATTTTTCAGATTTTCAATTAGTTCTTTATCTTTTGCCTCTACTCTTTTTGCCATTCCAAGAATTGGAGTTCCAGTATAGTGAAACGCCATTGGAAACAGTACATTGAATCCTTTCATTCTGTAAAATCTTGCATGAACATCAGCTAGTGTGTATGTTCTACCATGTCCTATGTGTTGAGGTGAGTTTGGATATGGATATGCTACCGTGATGAATTTTTTTGGCTTATCATTTGGATTTGTCTCAAAATCTTTGGTATCATTCCATCTTTTTCTCCACTTTGACTCAATCTCATTCCATTTTATTTCCATGATTATCCTTTTCCTAAAATCATTGATTTTGCTTTGCCTATTGCCTCGTCTTTTTTAGATTTGTCTTTTCCTCCTCCTTGAGCAAATTTAGTATCACCACCACCAGATCCTCCTAATATTGCAGAAATCTCCTTGGCAATAGAGCCTGCATTTACACCTGATTGTTCGCCTGCATATACAATTATTCGAATAGTTGGACCTGACTCAAATATGCCACAAAATGCTGCCTTGACATTCCTGCTTACTAGCTTTTTGCCAAAGTTTAGATGAAAATATTCGTCATAATTCTGACTAGCAGTAAAACACAGATTGCCTTTGATTTGAATCTCATCTAGTTCTATGGATTGTCCGTCTAAAATTTTCTCTAAAATACTAGGAATTTTTTCTCTTGCTTTTTGTTTATTTTCCTCTCGCTGTTCTTCTAATTCTTCTTTTTGTGCATCCTCTCGTGCTTTTTGTTTTGTTTCTATCTCTTGTTGCTTTACATATTCAAATGCAGTTGGTCCTGAAACAAATTCTAGTCTTACAACACCATCCTGAATTCTTTTTGTTTTTGTAATCTTGATTAATTCAATATCTCCTGTTTTTTTGACATGAGTTCCACCACAAGCTTCAATATCCTTATCTGCAATTGATACAATTCTTACAGACTTTACTGGAACAACACCTCCCTGGTAAATTCTAAATCCATACTTTTGCTCTGCAGTTCCTCTGTCAAAATACTCAATGTTTACTGGAAGATTTTCTTTTACCATCTTATTTGCTGCATCTTCAATTTGTTTTACCTGCTCATCAGTTAATGAAGAATGGTGTGTGATGTCTAGTCTAGCATGATCATCTTCTTTGAATGCAGAGTGTTGCCATATCCATGACCCTAACACTCCTCGTGATGACGCATTAATGATATGAGTACTAGTATGGTTTTTAGTAATGTTTGCTCTTCTAATAGCATCTACTTTACATGAAACGATCTCTCCTTCCTTTGGAATTCCGCCTTCTAATTTGTGAACTATTATGTTTGCATGTTTATCCACATTAACTACATTAAATTCTGCAATGGTTCCATGGTCTGGCTCTTGTCCTCCGCCTCTTGCATAAAATGAAGTTCTATCTAACACAACTTGATCATCATAGACTTTGATTACCTTTGCCTCAAACTCCATTGGATCATCTTTGTAAAATAGAGTTTCTGTTTCTGGTAGTTCATCTAATGGTAATTTTTTAATCTCTTTTTTCTTTTCAGATTGGTGCAAGTCTGATAATTTTGAGTAAAATGAAGACGGAATCTCTGAGATTGCATTGACTTCTTTGAGATATTCAGGTGTAATGCCATCTGATTCGTATAATGTGATTAATTCATCCACACTTGGTATGCCTTTCTCGCGAATCCTATCTGCCTTTTTTTTCATCTGACCTTTAGATTCTTGATATCTTTGTGATTCTATTTTGAGAATTTGCTTTACATCATCTCTTTTATCATCGAGTTCTGGATAGGTATCTTTTAGATAATCAATATGTGCGTCAATTAACTCATCAATGTCTAGTTTGAGATTTAACCTGCTAATTGTTCCATTAATTCTTCGCAACATCATTCTGAGATTGTATCCACCACCAACATTGCTTGGAAGTGCACCATCAGTGATTGCAAAGATCAATGTACGAAGATGGTCTGCAATTAGATACATTCCTTCTAGAGGAATAATCATTTTGTTTAGCTGATGATCTGTTAGTCCTGTTTTCTTTATTGCATGACGTCTGACATCATTGAGATCCTCAAATTCTTCTAATGCCTTTGCAATTTCGGTAAAGTATTTTCGTAGTATCTCTGAATCTGAATCTATTCCAATTTTTTCAAATAATTTCTGATTAATTGGTCCAAAACAGCAATCATATGCTGTAGGAGTTCCCATTGTAATCCACGCAAATCTTTCAAGACCTGCACCCATGTCGATAATTCTTTGTTCCAACGTAGTATGTTTTCCCAACTCCCCTTGAAATTCAGTAAATACTGCATTTCCTAATTCTAATCCTCTTACAAAATATTCCAAAGATGGACCAAAAGAGCCACCACCTGCCCATACATCTTCAACGAAGACTACTTCTTCCTTTTTGATTCCAAACTGTTGAGTTACTAGCCTAAAATCCAAATCAACACATTCATCTTTCCAATATCCTTCAGAATTTGGAATACTATGTTGTCCAATCATACAAAAACTAGAAAAATGCCTTCCCGTTACTCCGACATTTTCTAAATCCTTGAATCTCAAACAAGTTTGTGGAACAACTAATGGGTTTGCTGGAAATTCAAAGATAACTTTTGAACCCATTATTCTTTGAAAATCCACAATTGATGCAATCGTAAAGTAAAGATCATCGCGCCATCTGCAAACAACTGGATATCTTGAAACTGACGTGTGACCATTTTTCACAAAAAATGATTCTACTTCTTTCCAAGCTTGTGTATAGTCAAATCTCTTTGTGGTTGGAGGATCTCCAATAAACGAATATGTATCGTCTGCATCATCTGGACATAATTCTCTTCCAGAGTCTAAAGTCCAGAAAAATCTTTTACACTTTAAGCATGATTTTCTGACAAATCCTTGCTCTTCAAATAATTTAACCTTGTAATATCTATCTGGGTCAGATGAAAATTCCTTTAGAATTTCTTTTTTATCCAACGAAGAGCATCTATTAGTCCGATATTAAGAATTGTCGATTAATAATACATTAAATACACTACATAATGCATTCTAATCATGTTTGGAAAAAAACCTGCATTAAGGGAAGGGGTTCATGTCTTCTCTACTAAAAAAAATGGAGAGTTCTATGATTTCATCTTTGGTGTAGTAACAGGGGTCGATGGAAGAAAAGTTGGTATTAATGGTGTAATTGTTAATCCTATTGGCCTCAAAAATAAAATTTCTCAAGGTAAAACAGGTGTTAGATCTACTGAAATTCTTGAACATCCTACACCTGATAATGTTGTATTAGCTCTAGTTTACAGAGTTGAACATGAAAACTATGCCGAAGTCATAGATTTGGATAAAGACAAATGTGATTTAATTCCGCCAAAAGTTTACGCAATGTTGGATGGTTGGATTCGTGAATCTCTTCCCGAACTAATTAACAATGTGTTATCATTACCATCAGGTTCTGAAAGAGATGAGGCAAAACGCGTTTTAAAACACCGAATGGATACACTAGTGGACAAAAATCTAAAAAGAACACTTTATTCTGTTTGTAGAAGTCTAAAAATACTAAACTAGGATTTCTTTTTTTGTAGGCGTAATTTCAGGTTCTGTCAAGTTAACAGCTCATCACCATAATTCTTTTCTCTATCAAAAATTGGCTCATAAAAATTACTTGATATTTAATAGGATATGAAGAAAAAGTGTTCATCACTGACGGATTGCCATCATACGATATAGCCTCACAAAAGGAGTTCTGGTCAAGAGATAAGGAAAACAGAACTGTCCATATTAGACATATCAGATTACAGGGCGATATGAACAATAACAAAATGGAAAGACTAAATGGAGAGTTTCGAGATCGTGAGAAAGTCGCAAGGGGATTGAAAAAGGATGATTCACCTTTGATTGATGGTTATCAGT
>JBOGRE010000324.1:0-2640 GCA_050749345.1 Nitrosarchaeum sp.
GATTTGGAAAACTTGTTAAGAAATGGATTTTCAAAAGAAGGTGCAGTAATAAGATCAAAAGAAACAAAAAACAAAGAGTTTATTCCAGAAATATTTTCAGTGTATTCTCCAAAGGGATTTGGGCATATCAATGGATTTGACAATGTGTTAGAAGATAGATGTATCAAAACAAAAATTAACAGAACAACAAATAAAATAATTGCAGACAGTGAACCTGATGAAAAAGAAGAACCATTAATCTACAAAACTAGAGAATCGCTTTACAGATTATTCCTAGACTATGGTGATGAGATATACGGTTTGATTCCTGAAGCTAAATCCCTTATCAAAGAACAATCAGGTAGAGAAATGAAACTATGGTTGCCTGTAATTACAGTAGCATTATTCTATCAAAATCATGGAATTGAGGGATTAGTTGACAAAATCATGGCTAAAATGTCACTAACTTCTGAAGATAAGAAAATTTCAGATCTGGAAGATAATACGGAGTTTAAGATTCTGCAAATTTTAGAACAGACGGTTACGATACCTACTACTTCAAAACAGCTTTACGGTCTAATTAATGATGAATTGACTAAACAATTTAATTTGGAGCAACCATTAGGTGATAAAATAATAAAAGAGTCACTAGAAAGATTGGGGTTTAGAAACAAGAGAACAAGTAAAGCTATCGAATGGACGAATATAACTAATGAGAAAATACAAGAAGCCAAAGAAAGAATAGGACTAATTCAAACTACACAGTCTACATTATCTGAAAATGTTTCTGTGAATAAAAATGTAGGAAATGTAGAGAATGTAAGGAGTGTAACCAATTAAGGACAAGTGGTGTTTTTTATAAAATTCAAATAATGTTTTCAGATAAATTTAGAATTGATTGTTAATATTCATACACAGCCTACACATGCTACATTTAGATACAAAATTTTCTAATATTCCTACACATATGACTACACATCCTACATAAAATTTCAATTTTGCTTAACCCCAAATTATAGAAATTATATTATTCTAAAATATGCTAATTAATCACGTTGTACTAATCAATTATAATGGAAGACAACAAATTCTTTGTTAAAATTGATTTGGATCCTGCTGCAAAACAAGTACATTTGTTCCACCCTAAAGGAATTCAAAATGATTTAATCCAAAAAATAATTGAACATGTCCTCATTAGTAACAAACGGCGCGGAGAGGAGCAGAAATGAATTCAAATTCTGAGCTAAATCAAATACTGGTAAAATATCTAAAACAAGATCCAACTGCATATTCAACGCTGGATGATATCCCACATTTCAGGGAATATTTTATTAATTATATTCAAGTCGTCTGGAAAACCTCAAAAGAAAACTTGGAAATGCGTTACAAGAGATGGTGCAAAGCTCTGAGCGAAGGGGATGCATGGAGGGAGGTGCGACAGGGAGCAGTTTATGGATTATTGTACCATTGTGACTTGAAACAGTATCAAATAGCCAAACTGCTCAATGTAAGTGTCCGAACAATCAGGAGGGATTTGCGCTATATGCAACAAATAATGTATGGTAGGTAAAAGCGGACAAAATTCTCATTATTTTGTGCCTAGCAGATGTCCGATTTTATAAAATTCATTTATCAGATTTTTTACTTTGTTATTTAGGAATGGTCGATCTATCACTTTGGAATCTCTTTTGCAATCAACTCCTTTACTTCTTTGAGTAGTTTCATCGTTTTTTCCTCATCTGCAATAATATCATCAATTAATTCATGAGGTGCTAAATCTACTGTCTCCTCAATATCTTTTGGGTTCTGTATATCCAAATTGAAGTCCACAATGTCATTTACCAATACTTTCCATGCATTCTCATTTGGAACTTTCTTTTTGAACCATTTTAGAACATCTGTAAAGTCTTCGTATGCAATCGGATTTGATTTTGTATATTTTGGATTCTTTGCCCTTGTTGCTCCACGTAATCGTTCATTTACTTTCATTTTATAGTACCAAATTTCTTTGGTGGGTTTTGTTTTATCAAAAAATAGAATGTTTGTTGCAATGATAGTATACGGTTCAAAAACTGTTGTAGGCAATCGGATTATTGTATGTAAATTAAATTCCTTTAGTAATTGCTCCTTGATTTTTCCAGCTACGCCACTTGCAAAGAGAGTACCATTAGGTAGAATAATACCACAACGCCCATTTTTCTTTAGAATGTTCATTATATACACTAAAAATCCTAATGCAGTATCTGATGTTTTAAATTCAACAGGAAGATTTTCTGCAATAAGAGATTCTTCTTCACCACCAAATGGAGGATTAGTCATTATAACTTCAAATTGATCAGATGGTTTAATGTCTGAAATTTTAGTTCCTAGTGTATTTTGTCTTGTAATGTTTGGATCATCAATTTCATGTAAAAGCAAATTCATCATCCCCAGCAAATAGGGGAGTGGTTTTTTCTCATACCCATAAAGTAAGTCATATACTTTTTTATAATCTGATTTTACTTTTACTTCATTTTTCATTAAATCAAGAGATTCAACTAGAAATCCCCCCGTACCACATGCAGGATCTAATACTTTATCGGCTTTTTTGAGGCTAGGTTTGATAACATTTGCAATAAATCGAATTACTGGACGGGGGGTGTAAAACTCTCCATTTTGTCC
>JBOGRE010000325.1:0-1532 GCA_050749345.1 Nitrosarchaeum sp.
TCAAGATAATCTTTCAGGAGAACTAATTTGTGAAGATATACAGAATGTAGATATTTCTGATGCCACGGTAATTTTATTCTGGTTTACAAATGAAGAAATTATCAAGCATATGATGAATAAATTTAAAGAATTAAAACATGGTATAAAAATAATCACGATTTGGGGACCATTGCCAGATTGCCTTCCTGAAAAAGTAGAATTTCCGTATATAATTAACCAAATTCCATTCAGAAAAGCAAACAGTTTGCAAGAACAAGTGTTAGCAATTTTTGGGGTAAAATGTGTGGATTTTATAACTGCATGGGAATTTGCAGAAAGATACACAAAAGCAATCAGTACTCCTGAAATTGGAAATGATAGATTCTTGACAATCATTCAGACTCTTGTAATTTGGATTAATGCAAAGAATTTAGGAATCTCTTGTGGAGAGAAAATTCCAGAATCCATTCAGACATACATAGACATTATGAAAATACATTTTGATATTGATTTTAAACATCTTTTAAAATAATTTTTGTGTAATCCTTTTATTTTGTATTAACTATACATAATCATGATAGATAGAATAAACATCAATGTATCTACCATAGATTATGATAAAACAAGTAAGGCAATAACACAACAACTTTCTCTTTTAGAAGAGATGGTTCATAGTAAAGATGGTTTCGTAATGACAGATTCGGAATTTGCTTTTGGATGGTATTTTTTTGTTATAAGCGTTAACAGACCATTAGTAGAAAAACTCGTTGATCAAATGGGACCAGATTTTGATAGATTAAAAGGAAAGGGTATGGAGAAGAAATTTCTCACATGGCTTACAAATAGTTTAGATGGTAAAATTCCTAGATTCAAGTTGGCCATTAAAGAAGAGATGGAATCAAGCAAATACGGTATTTTTTAAAAAATTAAAGGCCCTCGAGGGTAATCGAAACCCTGTCCGGGGATCCACAGTCCCCTATACTAGCCACTGTACTACGAGGGCCACAAGAATAAAAAATCGCGTATCCTGTAATAATCTTTGATTTTAACACGATGAAAATTAGCCTGTAGATTTATTATTAACCATGAGAAATTATATTCATGAGATTTTGGTGGGTAGCTATGGCAATAACAATTGGACTCACATGGGTTGGGGCTAATTACTTAATTCCATGGAAATAACCTGAAATTCATAATATCAGATCATGGTTCAAATGAATCATAGAATTTTTATCATAATTAACGATCGCTTTAAATTTGTTGGATCAAGTTACCATTCAACTTGAAGAAAGGATTCATCAGTAATAGATTGCATGCTGGAAAAAAACCTACAGGAGTACTAGTGGAAAGAAAGATAGAAACAGTTCAAGGTAAAAAATTTGTATGGATTGATTTACAAAGTCCGGATAGAAACGATGTTGAAAAAATAGCTGAAAAATATCATTTTAACGCATTAAATATTGAAGACTGTATGACTAAATTTGAGCTTCCAAAATTAGATAGTTATGATGAGCATTTCTTTGTGATATTACATTTTCCACCACTCTTACAGC
>JBOGRE010000326.1:0-3543 GCA_050749345.1 Nitrosarchaeum sp.
GAATTTGGTACAATCGCAGTTATGATTCTAGCAGTAGCAATTATATCAATAATTGCAGTCTCTGCAAAATCAAGACTAAGCATTATGCCAAGATACTAAATTCACAACTTTTTTCATTTTTTAAATATACATAAATAGAGACGGATTTAATTTGCAAATAAGATGAACAGCCGTACGTCGTTCGCGCTATTAGCCGTTTTGACTGTAGTCGGTACTTTGACTATGTCATCAGCATATGCTCAAGCATGTGTGGGTTGTGAAGAAACAGATAATGGAAGAAAGGCAGCAAATCAAATGTTGCTTATGGATATTCCGATTTCTGTTTGGACAGATAGAACAACCTATGATCACAATGACAAAATTACGGTACACGGTAAAGTAGCAAATGTTTCTGGATTCCCAGTAACACTTACTGTTGTGAGTCCATTAAATTCTGTCGTTACAATTGCTCAGATAGCTGTTGATAGTGACGGTAATTTTGAAACGACTCTCAATACAAAAGGAGAATTGTGGAAATATAATGGAACATACACAATTAAAGTCAACTATGGAACTTCTCAAAAAAGTAACAAAGTACTTGTTGAATTAACTGGTGAAGTGGCATCTAGTTCAGACAAGTGTAGTTCTTCAGAGATATATCTAAAGGGCGATTATTGTGTACCATATAGTATTTCAGGTGGAGTGGTAACTAGTGCAAGCATCAATAATAATGATAATTCAATTATCGTTAGAATTAGTGCAGATGATGATGGGACACTCACATTAAACCCAGATAAATCAATCCTCAACGGTATCTTCATGGTACTTGTAGATGGACAAGAATGGGATGATGTTGAAATTAGTGGCAATAAAGTCACAATAATGTTCCCAGCAGGTGCTGAAAAAATTGAAGTGTTAGGTACCTTTGTAATTCCAGAATTTGGTACAATCGCAGTTATGATTCTAGCAGTAGCAATTATATCAATAATTGTAGTCTCTGCAAAATCAAGACTAAGCATTATGCCAAGATACTAAATCTACAACTTTTTTCATTTTTTCATTTTAGTATAGTAAAGGAAATATAGAATCATACAAACATAAATTTTGTGAAAACTAGAATTATTTCTGGAGCTTTAATTTTATTAATTATTTTTACTTTACCTGTTTTTGCAGAATCTTTGATTTCTGTAGAAACAGATGCTAATTCCTACAATGAAGGAGAAACCATAGTAATTTCAGGTAAAGTAAAAATTATCATAGTAGATACTCCCATAATAATAGAAATTTTAAACCAAGATAATACAGTAGTTTATGTTAACCAGATTACGGTCGCAGAAGACGGTACTTATTCAGATACAGTGATTGCAGAAGGACCTCTTTGGTCTAAAGCAGGAGGATACACTGTAAAAGCATTATTTGGAACAGGAAATATCACAGAAATTCAATTTAGTTTTTCACCAAAAACAGATACGCCTATAACAAATATGTTTGAAGTAGATGCAGATAATTATGGTACATTTGATGTAAAATATTCTATAGAGGGCGGAATTGTAAAAAATATGTCGATCGATAAGAATATTTTTGCATTAATAGTAACAATCGAACCCACAGACAATGGATCTATTTCATTAGAAATCCCAAGAGAAATACTTGATGCAAAAAAACAAGATAAAACAGATGAGGCATTCATAATAATAATAGATGGAATTGAAACACCATACAAAGAGACGGTAATAGATTCAAATTCAAGAGCAATTACAATCAATTTTGAACAAGATGATTCAGATATTGAAATAATAGGCACTACCATAATTCCAGAATTTGGGACTATCACAGTCATGATTTTGACAATAGGGATTATAACAACAATATTTGTTACAAAAAATAAATTTCAGATTCATGTTTAGGATTTAGTTAAAAAGAATATTTTTCTTTAAAAGGTGAGACCGAACGAAGTTCTGCAGTCACTTTTTTTAAAATATTTACTGTTTCATCTATTTGTTGTTGACTGTTGAATAATCCAAGTGTCAATCTTAATGAGCCGGTAATTTGTTCATGAGAGAATCCCATAGCCTGTAAAACATGTGATGCTTTTTGGGTATGAACTGAACATGCAGAACCAGTTGATGCAGCTATACCATATTCATCTAATTTTATAATCAAATCTTCACCAGCAACTCCAAAAAAAGTAAAATGCGCATTATGAGGTAATCGATTTTCAACATGACCGTTAAGAGTAACGCTTGGAATTTCTTGGAGAATTTTTACAACAAGATTATCGCGAAGTTTTTTCATGTGGGAAATATTTTCAAATAAATGGAGTTTAGCAAGTTCGCAAGCTTTTCCAAACCCTACAATATTTGCTACATTTTCAGTGCCTGAACGTAAACCATGTTCTTGACCTCCTCCTAAAATGAATGGATCAATATCAATTCCCTTTCTAATATATAATGCACCAATTCCTTTTGGTCCATTAATTTTATGAGATGAGATCGAAAGCAGATCCACCCCCAATTCTTTTACATCGATTGGAGTTTTTCCTACAGCCTGAATCGCATCTGTATGAAATGGGATATTTTGTTCATTACATAATTGAGCAATTTCTGCAATTGGCTCTATTGTCCCCATCTCATTATTTCCAAACATAATTGAAACAAGACAAGTATTAGCAGAAAGAGAATTTTTCAGAACAGATAGATTCACTACTCCACGATTATCAACAGGCAAATAGATCACATCAAATCCATCTTTTGCTAATTTTTTACATGGTTCCAGTATAGCATCATGTTCAATAGAGGAAGTAATTATTTGAGAACGAGTTTTTTTTGCTATAATTCCGTAAAGTGCAGTGTTATTAGATTCAGTTCCACCGGAAGTAAATAAAATTTCAGAAGGATCTGCATTAATCAACATTGCAATTTGTTTTCTAGCTTTTTCTATAGCTTTATGAGCCAATCTACCATAACGATGTATTGAGGAGGGATTACCATATTGTTCTTTAAGATATGGCAACATTGCTTCTAACACATCTTCATGAATTTGTGTCGATGCAGCATTATCAAGATATATCAATCTACAATCACGTTAATTTTTCCTGGTCGATATCCATCTAGATCGATTTGAACTAATGAAAATCCAATTAATTTTAATTTGTTGGTTATTTCGTCTAAAACGTCATATGTAAAAACAGAAATTCTATCTTTATCGACTTCAATTTTAGCAATTCCATTAAGATCTCTAACTCTAACTTGTTTTAAATTTGTAATTTGTTTAACAATTGTTTCTCCTAATTCTATTCGAGCTAACTTTTCAGCTGTAACTCTTTGCCCCCAAGGAATACGTGATGCCAAACAAGAATTAGATGGTTTATCATATACAGATAATCCTATCAATTTTGCAGTTCTTCTGATTTCATTTTTTGTAAAATTGGTTTCTACTAGTGGACTTCGAATACCATTTTTTTTTAATGCTTCAATTCCTGGTCTATAATCACCTAAATCATCCAAATTAGTTCCATCTACAATAAATTTAATGTCATGTTCTTTTGCCAGAGTAATCAAATGA
>JBOGRE010000327.1:0-2101 GCA_050749345.1 Nitrosarchaeum sp.
TTGTTGTTCTACATGCAATGTATGGAAAAAAACAAGGAGGTAGCAGGAATAAAACAATGACAATGCGCTGTAAAGTATGTAATACATCAAAGAGTGTTAAGATAGATCAAACAAATTCTAACGTTAATTGGGAATGTCAAACTTGCGGCAACCTACTTGATGCCAATGGTAATGTTATTACGTTAAAATAATCATAGATTTTTATAAAAAATATTATTTCAAGTATGAAATTATTGCCTAAATCTTATCCTCAACTTCATTGCTGGCGGATTTCTCGTTGTGTTCCTGTGCCAATTCCATCTTCTTATTCAATTCAAGTATGGCATCCAAAGTTTCTTGATGTGCTTGCTCTATTTGCTCAATTCTCTTGAGCATCCTACTATGATTCTCGTTCAACTTCTCAGTATGCTGAATTGTAATGTCTTGTTTTTCGGATATCTTTTTCTGTCTGTCGTATATCAACCAACTTACTCCACCCCCAACTAATCCACCTATAACTAGACTGAGGTATGTGCTGGACGAATTTGTCATATCCAGACAATCACTTGCAATCTCCGGAATACAACCCCATAAAGCATTGAAGAGGATTAACATCAATAATATTTTCAATTCCTTTGATTATATACATGTCTTAGATGTTCCCAGGATACAATTCATTTTATAATATTTTATTAATCATATAGCCTTACAATCACGTTATATTCGTGAAATTCAACTTTAGATGAAGTGATGAATTGGATTATCTTTTAGAGAAATTGAGATCCATATCCTAGTAGTTTGACATCATAGTAGTTTTTGTGATTCTTCATAACAAGTTTTTGCTAAATGTTAATGCTACTTGTGCAAAGCCAAGATTTTTGTAAAATTTATGAGACTCTTTTCTCTGGTTTCCTGATTCTAGTCTTATTCTATAGCAATCTTTCTCTCTTGCAAATTCTAAGCAATACTGTATCAATTTTTTACCAATACCCAAATATCGAAGTTTTTTGGTTACTATCAATTCAGGAATATACATTTCTAATTTTGTACGATTTAGTCTACTCAACAGAATTATGCTTACTAATCCTACAATAGTTGAATCAGTTTCGGCGACAAAGATTGCTTTTTGTGGATTAGAAAAATAATCTTTCATTTTATTTTTGAATATTTTGAATTCATCATCTACAGGGTTTGGTCTGCCAAGTTGGTAAAGAAGATCTAAAATTAATTGGATATCCTTCTGAGTGCCTTTTCTTATGGTGATTTCCATACAGACAATAATTTATTCCAGGCAAAAAGCATTATGACAATGACATATTACACGGACATCAGTATTAAATCAAGCATACACCAATTCTGACAGCCAAGTAGAGACAATCCAAAATGAGGACGTTATGGATAGTTTGTAATTCTAATCTGCCCAATAAGACATATTTATTACTCAATAATTAGGTAAAATAGTATGAATTTAAAATATGGTTTTCTTGTTTTGATAGTTTCTGCATTTGTCATGACAGGTTTTAGCATGAATGCCTTTGGTGAAGAAGTAACATTCCAAAAACCCCTGAGTATGGGTATCAATCACATAGGCTCAATGCTAAAAACCCAGACCGTTTCGTCGGATGGTTCTATCTGGATATTTCTTACTGCTACAGAACCAGTAAAGGGGGAACATATGACAATCAATGTAAAATTTACCGATAAAAATGGGAAAGTTATGAACGATATCAACTATGACATCAGAGCAACTCAAAATGATCAAGTTATTTTATCCGACATGATGGTTTATCAGCATGTTGGTATTGCCGACCACATAACCCAAGTATTATCTAGTAATCAGAGTGTAAATGTCAATATTACACTTCAAGGGTTTGGGGAAAATGCTCCATTTACAGGACCTCAGGGGGAATCTATTCCAATTAAGGTGGTTCCTGAATTTGGAGCAATTGCAACAATCATTCTAGGCATATCCATTCTAAGCATAATGATCATCAGTGCAAAAAATAAAGTGTCATTCAAATCATTGAATTACAATTAAAAGCTATTTGAAATAATCATGTTTCAGAAAAATATCTAAAATGCGAATAATTTTGGAATCTAACAGAAATGAATGACCGTATCC
>JBOGRE010000328.1:0-3436 GCA_050749345.1 Nitrosarchaeum sp.
ATCAAGTAACTGAGTTACACCAACACGTCCTCGGCCCCAGTTTCCTGTTGCAATAGCATTGTTTAATTTATCAGTGATAATTCCAGGACGAATTGCTGCAGCAACTGCGTTGATGCCTCTTTTCTGACCGGATCTTTCTAATTGGTATTTCATATCTCGAACCAAATTTCTAAAAGCAGTTCTGAAAAGATCAGCTAGCATTTGGCCTGCAAATTTAATTACTTTATTTCCATAATGATCTTTATCATCAGGAGAAATCCAACCTAGTTTAAGCTCTAGTAATTTACACGTAGCCTCACCTAGAAACTGAGCTTTTTCCTTTCTATTTTCAGGATGTTTACCTAAGTGTGGCAATAATCCCCAATCCAAAAGTGTCTCTGCACGTTTAATTTGGAATTCCTCTAACATTCCAGGTGCGATTCTTTTACTGATGTAAACAATTGCATCTTTTGCTGTAGGTACATCACCTGCTTTTTCAAATGAACCTTCTAATTCATTCTGAATTTCATCTACAAGTGAAACCGTTGCTGCAATCTCTCTATCAGATTCCAATCCAAGTGCTCGTGTTAGAGTAACAACTGGAATATCAACAGGAGACCCAGGAATTCGTGCTACAATCAAACCGTCATTTTTCATAACTAGTTCTAGTTTTGCACGATAACCAACAATAGAAGAATAAACCTTAGCTTTGAAAACAGTATTTCCACCAACACTTTCTCTATCAACAATTATTTTATTGTATGAAAGATCTTCCAGTCCTACAATAACTCTTTCAGATCCATTTATGATAAAGTAACCTCCAGGATCATTTGGATCTTCTCCATGTTCAACGAGTTTTTGAGTTGAAAAATTATGTAAAATACAAGCATTTGATTTTGCCATTACTGGTACATCACCAATATGAACAAATCTAGATTCTAAGATTTTGCCATCCTCGACAACGCTTGCCTCCATCATAACAGGGGCAGAGTAAGAAACATTTCGGAGTCTAGCTTCAGCTGGAGTAATATGAGTAATAGAGCCATCAAGTTCCATCATTCTTGGTTGTTGAAGCTTGACTTTACCTAATTGAATTTTATAAGGATATTCGGCATTTTCAATTTCAATTTGTCCGACTTCATTGATTATACTTTGAAGACCTCTTTCTAGAAATTCATCGAATGAGTTAAGGTGTTGACGTGCAATACCTTCACGTTTTAATATATCTTGAATTACTGGCCAGCGTTTAACTGAAGGATCTGCCATCTAAACTTCCACCACGTATCTATAATAAAGACTCTCACCGGCAGTTGGACTTTTTCTTGTGATTTTTATCATATCACCTGGTTTAACACCAAGTCCCAATATTGCAGGATCGTTTACAAAAATTAATGGTAATTCAGTAGGTTTGCAATTGTATTTTTTTAAAACTTCTTCAGCTTCTTGCTTTGGAATGATTTCATGTTTCGGTACATAGATATGATCAGGTACAAGAACTTGATTTTTCTTAGTTACCATTTACAAAACCTCCATGACGAACATTAAATGTAACAGTAAACAATACACACAAACTGTCAAAAACTCACGCTCAGGTTAATATATATCTAATCTGAAATTCGGCAAAAATCCGTCTTTTTTCTTTTTAGTCAACAATATTTTTCACAACCTTAAATAGGATAAATTCGGGCGTAAAAATGATGAATACTCATCTATCGGTGTTTACCTTATCTGCAATTATTATTGCAAGTATTGGAATGACATCAGCATTTGGACAAATAGCGGATCCAATCGTTGTTACTACAGATAAGACATCATATGAAGACGGTGATACAATCTTAGTAACTGGAGAAGTAAGAGAACTTCTTTCAGGATATCCTGTTAGTCTCAGAGTAATAGCACCAAATGGCAACTTAGTAACAATTGAACAAATTGATATTGGTTCAGACAAAAAATTCAGTACTGAGTTAGCTGCAGGTGGACCACTTATGAGAATGGGAGGAACATACACGATTGAAGTACTCTATGGAACCGAATCTCGTACATCTGAAACCACATTTACATTCAGTGGTTCAACAGGAAATGAACCAGGTAAAGATGGAACCAAGACAATTCCAGTTTCAGGTACTGACTTTATAGTCAGCTACAAGATAACTGGTGGTAAACTTGTTAGTATTACTCCTGATGTAAAAGCACACTCCCTGATAATAGCAATAACTGCAAGTCAGGACGGTTCACTTGTCATTACGTTACCAAGAGCTTTGATTGATGCAAAGATCGATAATGTAGATGATGATTTCTTTGTCTTAGTAGACGGAGAAGAAGTGGACTTTCAACAAAAAATAGAAGCAAATGGAGATAGAACACTGACAATACCATTCCCAGCAGGTGCTGAGGAAATCGAGATAATTGGTACCTTTGTAGTCCCAGAATTTGGTACAATCGCAGTTATGATTCTAGCAGTAGCAATTATATCAATAATTGCAGTCTCTGCAAAATCAAGACTAAGCATTATGCCAAGATACTAAATTCACAACTTTTTTCATTTTTTCTCTTTTTAAAAATATATATAAATACCAAGTAACTGGTTTTAAATTAGAATGAATTTCAAACGTTCAACGACATCAATGACTCTAGCCCTAATAGCGTTGTCAATAATTTCAATAACTACAATTCAGCAGAATGCTTTTGCTCAAGACACTGGAATGTCAATTTCAGCTACAGCTCTAGAAGGCTCTGACACTATATCAGTTAGTGGACATACAAGATCACAAATCACAGACATAACATTTACAGTAATTTCTCCTAGTCTGAATGTAGTCAGTATTGATCAATTAACACCTGATGCAAATGGTGACTTTGCCACAGTATTCAAAGTAAATCCAATGTGGAAAGAAAGCGGATTTTATACGATTAAAGCGGAACAAAGTCCACATGGAAGTTCATTGTATAAAGCATCACTTCGTGTAGAAGTAATCAATGGCAGGACTTCAGAAACAGATGTAACCGAGTCCACTTTAGAAACAGGATTTTTTGAGCCAAAACCAGTAGTAAAAACAGGCTTGTTAATTAAAGAAGCAAATTCCATGGCAGGATCTAACACAATTGCAATAATTGGAACTACAGACAGTGAAAGTACTATTACAATGAAAGTAATAGCACCAAATGGAAATGTAGTTGTTGTTGATCAATTTGCACCAGTCCTAGATCCAAAGGGTCACTTTCTCAAAGACATTACAACAGGAGGTCCTTTATGGAAACAAGATGGTCAATATACAATTGTGGCTCAACAAGGCGATGATCCAAAATACAAGCATTCTATTGAAGTTGGAATAAAAGATGGTGTTGTAATTCCAGAATTTGGTACAATCGCAGTTATGATTCTAGCAGTAGCAATTATATCAATAATTGCAGTCTCTGCAAAATCAAGACTAAGCATTATGCCAAGATACTAAATTCA
>JBOGRE010000329.1:0-3509 GCA_050749345.1 Nitrosarchaeum sp.
CATCAATTTTGAATATGTAGAAGAAGCCCAACTAGCATGGGAAGCATCTGGTTCAACAGAATAGAACTTTGTATAACGCTTGAGATCAGAGAGCATTCTTTTATGAATGCCTCTAGTTGCGCTATAAATTACTGGGATAGACAGTTCTTTTTGAAGAATAGATGTAGTATTTGGGCTAATCGTACTATGTATAACAATTCCTTTTGGTTCAAATTTTTTATTTAATTCTAAAACATTAGAATGAAAATTTTTGGCAAATGGGATGCATATATGAAGAAATCGAGTATCTAGTTTTGAATATTTAGTAAAGTTCTTTTTTGGAATTAGTTTAGGATCTATATCATATCCAATTACTGGAAAAATACTTGATATTAATTGGAAAATTGGGTTTCCTATCTCTCCTAGTCCTGCAACAACATCCTTAGTTTCAGTCATTAACTTACTAAACTAAATGAGCTTTATAATAAATTATGATAAGAATTAGATGAATCTCAGATTAGATGTTTGGCACCAACAATATGATGGGATGAAAAGATTTGAAATTAAGTTCTAGAATCCATGATCACCTGAAAAATGATTCGATATTCTATTATAAGAAACTGAGAAGAAATTTAGTCCATATTTTTCACTTTCAATAGTACACCAAACAAAATTAGGATCATCGTGCTTGTGATTATTTAATTCTGATACCTCTTTAGATAATTCAAATTTGACTGCAGAACCATTTTTAACAGTCCAGTTTCGTTCTGCGATCTTACCTTTTGAACTGTAAAAAGTTACCTTACATTCATGAGAAACGATGTTAGGATTTTCGCAAGGATCAGCAACTACCCCTACAAATGAATCATATTCATTTCCTATAATCATTTGGCCCCATTTGAAACTATTCTTATTTTCTGGATGAAAAATATCTGGATGAAATAATGCAATTGAAATTGAACTGTCTAATTCACCCATCCCATAAACTAATTGATGGCCAATTCTAGTAGGCATCTTACCAGATTCAGCTTTTACTTTTACTGTGAATGTAGAAACAAATTTTGTATCAATATTTTCTTTCTTGATTAGGGAAGTAATATTAACATCAAGAAAATTATTGCTTGGACTCTCTAGATTTCCAATATTAAATTCATGAAATAATGAACCTTCATAATTATAAAACCCAATAAAAAATGTTAATTTACTAGGCGACATTATGGGATAAATCCTTACAATATTAAAAATCTTGGGAAAAAATGGAAAGGTTCTCTGAGAGGATTCATTACTATCCCAGTATTCCTCAACTGTAGATGAATCATAATAACTGTGATTAGCACTAAATGAATTATCTCGTAACATCTGTCCACAAAGCATTCTTCCGTAAAATAATAATTGTCGCGGTTGTTTTGCTGTAATAATTCCACCTTCTCCTTTTGGTAAGTCATTAAAAGTTTCTTCTATGCTGATTTTTTTAGTAGCAAATCTTGGAAGATCAATTGGATATGATTTAACAAAATTCCGATTTTGAGTTGTCACCTCTATCTCAAATTCATCTTTACATGGCATTGGTCCTGTGGTAAATAATAAAAAAGTATCAGAGTTTTCAGTTAGAGGTAAATCAACAGAAGCTTCTTTGACTTGATTTTTATTGATAGTGTCATCTTCGAAAATATCATTTAGAATTCTATTATAGGAATGAACTTGATTTATGAAGTTTTTTCCTACATGATTAATCATAGCAGCTGGAAAAGGTATGAAAAGATTATCTGGAGAAAAAAATTCAATAATATAATTTGAAACCGGCTTATCGACCATTCCAGTGAGTGGAATTGTATAAACGATAGGTTTGTCAATTTTATGTAATTTAGATTCTATGAGATTTCCATTCTTATCAATTGCAGATATTTTACAGCCTATGTTTTGATGGTTTCGTTTAAGAAGAAAATGATTTAGAAAGCTGATGTTTGCTTTTGTTCCTGACATTTCAGGAACCATGAGAGAGGATCTATGAACGGTATTAATAGTAGGATCTTTATGATATGCACGTCTATTAGATTCCACTTCTTTGAGTTTTTTCACAACAAAATAACAAGTTAAATAAATTTAAATTTACATATAATTTTCACAATGAATCATATAATGAAATTTACAATTAGATTAAGGGATTTTAGGAGATTTATTTGATAAAAATCCCTGATTATAGAAAAAAATTTGAGTATGAAAATAACTTCTATTTATCTAGTGATGTATCAAGAATTGGAAAGGCTATTGCGCATTACGAACTTTACAAAATGATAAAGGGTTTAAGAGGTTCAATTGTTGAATGTGGCGTGTTTAAAGGAATTTCACTAATTCGATTTGCATCATTTAGAAAATTATTTGATATTCAATCAAGAACAATAATTGGATTTGATGCATTTGGGAAATTTCCAAAAACAAGTTATTCACCTGATATGAAGATGAGACGAGAATTTATAAAAAAATCTGGTATAGAAGGTATATCAATCCATCAGTTAGAAACTGTGTTGAATAAAAAAGGGCTAAACAGGAAAATTGAACTTATACAAGGAGATATTACAAAAACAATACCTGATTATATAAAAAGACATCCTAAACTAAAAATTTCATTATTGAACCTTGATACAGATGTGTATGAACCAGCAGTTACCATACTTGAAAATCTTTTTCCTCGAATAGTTGAAGGAGGGATTTTAATTTTGGATGACTATGGAGTCTTTAAAGGGGAAACCAAAGCGGTTGATGAATACTTTAAAGATAAAAAAATAAAAATTAAGAAATTTCCTTTCGCGAAAACACCATCATATTTAATTAAAAAATAATTATTCATATAATTCTAAGAACTGGAAGATTTTTGATATTCTTGAATTTTTTTAATATGTTCTAAAGCTAATAAGTCAAACTCTTTTGAGTACTGTTCAAGAAATAATTTCATTTTCTTTTCATGAATGTTACTACTCACCGTAGTAAATTCTTTAGAAAAAAATTCTTCAAATTGCATCGTTAATCTAATTAAATCAATTTCAAAAGTATCTTCTTCAACAAGATTGACATAGTCATTTAAAGCTGAATAATCCACTTTTTGCTCTAAATGTTTTCTGATAGCAATTGGCAGTTCTTCGATATTTTCAATTTTGATAACAGATGGAAGAGAGGAATAACTTACATCTGAAAAAACTATTGAATGTTTACCATGAAACGCTGCTTCTAAACCAGTGGCACCACCAACACCCACAACTAAGGAACAGTAGTCTAGTATTTCGTCAACATTAGTAGAGGGATGAATTAGTACCACATTTGGATGTTCTAATATTTTTTTGTAAAATGATAGATTTCTCCAACCAAATAATCCCATTACTTTATGTTCTTTAACATATAATTTGTAACCAATAGGAATTGATTTTGCAACATTAGTTATGAGCTCAAGTTGATCAGTGAAATAAGGAGCAACTAATAATAGCGCTCTTTCTGGTTCAGCATGTAATGGATAGTAGATGAAAGGTTGATCTTTT
>JBOGRE010000330.1:0-2369 GCA_050749345.1 Nitrosarchaeum sp.
AGCAAGAATGGCATAGGTAATTATTTTTTCCATCTACTTCTCACCTAACAAGTTAAGTCCAGGACCGGCATAACGAATGTTGTAGTATTCAGTTTTTCCATCTTCAAGAGCTATTTTGAAATTGAAGTTTTCATTGTTAGAAAGCTGTCTCAATGCAAGAGCAGATGGATCATCGATTTGTATCCATCTAAACTCATTTTCTACAGATTTACTTAACCATGATTTGTTGGTTATTTCAACTGGAAGGAATGTAGTTCTAGTACTTGGGACCATTCTTTTCCTCTTTTAATCGATAGACAATGTTATGTATCAAAGTGGTAAAACGTATGTGTGTGCCCTCTGCACAGCCTTTGTCAGTTATACGTTGACAAACTCCTGCGGATCATTTTACTATCAATGTAATTTGAAAATTTAGAGTACCTCGTTCTCGGATATTCATAAAAAAAGAAAAAGGATCAGGAAACAGATAGGTTACTTGCGATTGCTGCCCAAGGAGTGAATACTCTTTGACCTGCATAAGTACCTGAAAGTATGTTTCCTGAATGTGTTCCGTATAATTTCTTTATAGTGCTTGTTGGATCGAAAACAGGTGCTCCGCTATCGCCATTATCTGCTGTCCAAGATGAGACTCGAGTCATTCCCGTTATAGTTATGCCACTGGCAGTAAATGAATAATTGATACCTTCAACTATTCCCCAATCGATATAGTTGCTATATGCTCCAGATACAACCGCATAAGAACCAACGCCTACAGTTCCTTTAGAAGTTATAGAGTAGACACTGTTAGAAGCTTCATACACTTGATCTGGTCTTGCATCTAAGCTTGACTGTTCTATGAATTCACAGTCGCAATCACCATTGTTTACGAAATCTCGTGTTATTACAGTACCAATTATTGTACTAGTGCTTCCATAGGGTTGACGTACACTGGTGGACAAAGCGTAACAATGACCAGCAGTGATATGTCCATATTTGGTTGTTCCTGATATAACTTGTTTTACAGGAAAACCTAACGTACACTCTATTGTAGATCCAGATGTATCATCATCTATTTGTAAACCACCTATTAGTTGACTGCAATCAACAGTTCTAGATGAACATCCTGCATTCCATGAATTCTGTCCAACTGCTATAACGATAGGAATATCCTCACCAACTAATTTTTTAATTAATGGTCTAGATTCTTCTGCCGTTTTTTCATCTTCAAATTGAACAGACAAGGCCTTTTGACGATAATCTATTCCTAATCCATTCCAAGGAACGGCATCATGGTTATCAGTCAAGATCTGCTGTGCCTCATCGAGAGTTGCTTTTAATTGAGAATCAATCTCAAAGAATTTACTAGTAGCAGCTCTAATTTCATCGAGTTTTATTTCATTCTGTGCAATTTTTTCATTAATGGCATTAAGTTCTGCTTCTAATGTAGAAACAGTAGCACTTTTGTTTGCTTTAGCATCATCTAATTCTTGTGTTTTTAGAGACTGTTCATCTTGCAGTCTAATGTTTTCATTAGCAACAATTTCAAATTGTGCCAACAAAGATTCAGGCGTTTCAGCGTTAGACGTCTGATATGCAACAAGACTGGATGAAAAGATCAATACAGTCAGTATTGTTGTTATTGTATATTTTGTAATCATTAATCATTACCATAATTGGAAATGGTAATAGGCTTTGATTCTATTTGAATTGAACCAAAAATTTAACTCTTTTATTGATTCCCATTGCAAAATTTATTTTTTATAAAAAACAAAAATTCTTTCAATTATCATTCCAATTATGATTACAGATAATCCAATTATTATTGGTAAATATAATTCCGTTGAAGCATTGGATATCTCTTCACCCGCATTCCATTCTCCAATTGAAATCACAGATGGTTTTGCTATTAACCATGATACAATTCCTGCAAATATGATAGCAGAAAACCTCATGATTCTTTTTAATGAAAGAGATAACGATTTACTTATTTTAGCTTTTTCGGAAATCTCTTGCGGTAAAATTATAATTCCAGATTTTGCTAAATAATATTTTACGTCGTGGTTTTTTGAATTTTTTCCAATTTTACTTATTTTGACTAAACCAATTTGTTGCATTTTGTTTATGTGATGAATAATCAGTGATAATCTAAGATTTGTTTTTTCAGAAAGTTCGTTTGCAGACATTTCATGGTCTGTTAGCATTAAGAGAATTTTTCTACTTGATTCATTACTTAGTAATTCTCCAAGAAATTTTAGCTTTTCATCTCCAGAAGATAGTATCTCTATTTTATCATAAAGATCATCATTATTTTCTTTTGAGGCTTCCACAAATCATTAGATTTTCTTCAAGTTAATAAAATTATTTAAGGATTGCTTCTATCTGAATTGAAT
>JBOGRE010000331.1:0-7309 GCA_050749345.1 Nitrosarchaeum sp.
CTTCAATTTTAGCAACTCCATTAAGATCTCTAACTCTGACTTGTTTTAAATTTGTAATTTGTTTAACAATTGTTTCTCCT
The DNA here is from genome assembly GCA_050749345.1 of Nitrosarchaeum sp. GTDB lineage: Archaea > Thermoproteota > Nitrososphaeria > Nitrososphaerales > Nitrosopumilaceae > Nitrosarchaeum. The sequence goes on from JBOGRE010000331.1 coordinate 81, forward strand.
AATTCTATTCGAGTTAATTTTTCGGTTGTGACTTTTTGTCCCCAAGGAATACGTGATGCTAGACAAGAATTAGATGGTTTATCATATACAGATAATCCTATCAGTTTTGCAGTTATTCTAATTTCATTTTTTGTAAAATTGGTTTCTACCAACGGACTTCTAATACCATTTCTTTTTAATGCTTCAATTCCAGGTCTATAATCACCTAAATCATCCAAATTAGTTCCATCTACAATAAATTTAATGTCATGTTCTTTTGCCAGAGTAATCAAATGATCCCCCAACTCCATTCTACAGTGAAAACAACGATCAGATGCATTCTTAACAAATTCTTCATTTTGAAGTTCATCATAATCTAAAAGAATTTGTCTTATTCCAATCTCTGAACAAATTTGTTTTGCTGTTTCAAGTTCCTCTTTTGATAAAGTTTTGTAGTCAGCAGTGACTGCGATTGCAGAGGACCCTAATTTTTTAAATGCGGCATATGCTACAAGTGCACTATCCACCCCACCTGAAAGAGCAACCATCACCTTGTTTTTGTTTCCAAACCAATCAACAAGATTATCAAGTTTAGTCATAATCAACACCTGACTGTACAATCTCTTTTCTAATCAGTGATTCTGTTTCCTTTATTGACTTGTTTAATGTATTTGCGATTAATTTTAAGTCATCAAATTCAATTTTAAAGTCATTTTTTCCTTTAAAGGATGAAACTTTGTATGTTACTACAAATTCTTTTCCAGCAAGAATTAATTTAGCATCATGAGAAATTCTTGGAACTATAAAACGGTTTGAAGTAGTTACACGAATTCCCAAAGTTCCAGTTTCAGTCACCAAGGCATCCATAATTTCATACATAAATGCATCATCACAAATTACAGATATGAGATTTGTGGGTCTTCCTTTCTTTGTAATACCAGGATAAATAGAAATATCTTTGGCACCTTTATTCATGACTTTTTCAATTAGATTTCCCATAATTTCTCCCGATACATCATCAACATTAGTTTCTAAAATTGTAACAGAATCGATTTGAAAATTATTTTTTTGAGTTCCTTGTACAATCTTCAACACATTTGAGAATTCATCAAAGTCTTTTTTTCCTGCACCATATCCAATAGCCGTTATTTGCATTGAGGGGTAATAATCCATTGAAGTTTTTGAGAAATTTACAAGAATACTAGCACCTGTAGGAGTAGTTAATTCATCTTTTACTCTACCACCATGAATGGATATGTTAGAATTTTTTAAGATTTCAAGAATAGCACTTGCTGGATTAGACATAGTACCATGTGAAAAGGATACATTTCCTCCACCTACAGCAATAGGCATACAAATAATTTCTTCATCAAACAAACCTAAATCATCTATTGCAATTGCAGTTCCAACAATATCGATTAAAGTATCAATACTAGATGCCTCATGAAAATGAACCGATTCCATAGATATGCCATGAATTTTGGATTCAGAAGAAATTAGTGTGTCAATACAAGATTCAGCAAAAACTTTTGCTTTATTGGAAAGGCCAATTTCTTTTGCTGAATGCATAATTGCTTTTTTTATTTCAGTACCCTTTCTCTCATGGACATTTTCATCAATTTCTAAAAACAGTGTAGTGGCTTCTATACCATGTTTCTGTATTTTTTTGAAATCAATTTGTTTAATGATGGAATGTGATAGAAATTTTTCAGATAATTTTATACCGTCAATAATTTTGGTTGTATTAGCACCTAAATCCACCAGAGAACAAAGAAGCATATCACCAGAAATACCTGCAATTTGAGGATCGATAACAACAACCATAGATTGAACATTACTAAAAATGCATATAAATTCTGTCTAAACAGATAAGAGATTTCATTAGATTTAATTATTGAAAATCAACAGCTTAATTCATGATTACAATAATAGGTTCAGGAAAGGTTGGTGGGGATGCAGCTTTATTCTCAGCATTAAAGCGATTAGATGATCAAATATTATTACTTGATGTTGTAGAAGGATTGCCACAAGGCGAAGCAATGGATATCAGTCACATGTTAGCAGAACAAGGAATTGACGTAGAAGTTAGTGGCTCTAATAATTTTGCAGATATGAAAGGTTCCAATATAGTAGTAGTTGTAGCAGGTTCTGGAAGAAAACCCGGAATGACAAGAATGGATCTTTTAAAAATTAATGCGACGATTGTGAAAAACATTGTAGAAAATATCAAAAAATACGCCAATGATTCTATGATAATTCCAGTTACAAATCCACTTGATCCTATGGCATACATTACGTACAAGGTTTCAGGATTTGATAGAAGTAGAGTATTTGGAATGGGTGGAATGTTAGATTTATCTAGATTCAGACAATTTATTCATGAAGCCACTGGACATTCTCGTGATTCCATTAGAGCACTTGTGATTGGAGAACATGGTGAAAACATGCTACCTTTGCCAAGATTCTCTTCAGTTTCAGGAATTCCATTGTCTTCACTTCTTCCAAAACAAAAATTAGATGAACTTGTTCAAAATACAAAACAAGTTGCAGCCAAGGTTATAGAATTAAAAGGTGCAACAGTACATGCTCCAGGAAATGCAATTTCTGCAATGATTGAATCAGTTGTAAGAGATAGAAAACAAGTGATACCGGTTGCAACATATCTTGATGGAGAATATGGTTATTCAGATGTTACAATAGGAGTCCCTGCAATAATTGGAAAGAAAGGGGCTGAAAAAATAATCGAATTAGATCTAAATGCTGAAGAAAGACAGTCATTTGATACGGCTATACAAAGTGTAAAGAGTGCAATTTCAGGCATACAAATCTAAGCATTTTTTTATTCAAATATAGATGAAATAGTATTGGAAATTCATGAAATTTTAGAGTCATTGGAAAAAGGAAAAATTTCACTAAATAATGCAAAAAAATTATTATCCCTATATTCAATTGAAGAAATAGAAGGTATTGCCAAAATCGATATAAATAGAAGAAAACGAAGAGGAGTACCAGAAGTAATTTTTGCAGAAACTAAAAAATTAGATGAAATTAAAAAAATAGTTAAAAAAACTCTGGAGAAAACAAACTCAGTTGTTGTTTCAAGAATCAACAAAGAAGATTATTCAAAAATTTTGTCGTTTGCAAAAAAACTAAAAATAAAAGTAAAAACTGGAAAAAATTCATCATCATTATTACTTTTTAAAAAACCAATAAAATTTGAGGGTGGAAAAATAGGCATAATTACAGCTGGAACATCAGATGTAGGAATTGCTGAAGAATCTAGATTGATGTGTGAGGCGATGAATTGCAAATGTATTTCAAGCTATGATGTAGGAGTTGCAGGAATTCAGAGAATATTTCCAATTTTAAAAGAAATGGTAAAAGAAGAGGTAGATTGTATAATTGTAGCTGCTGGAATGGAAGGAGCACTAGCAACGTTAGTTTCATCAATGGTGGATATTCCAGTAATTGGGATACCTACGTCTGTTGGATATGGTTACGGTGGAAAAGGGATAGCAGCTCTTGCATCAATGCTGCAAAGTTGTTCATTGGGATTATCAGTAGTCAACATAGACAATGGAATTGCAGCTGGTGCAATAGCAGCAAATATTGCAAATAGAGCAGTCCAAAAAACAAAATAACATCAATAAGTTAAAAGTTTTAGAAAATTATGCGAGCAATTAACCTCGTAAATCATATATACCATACAAGAACGAATCTTGTTAATATTGGCTGGGAAACGAATTGTTCTAACTGCTGATCGTAGTTTGATGACAAATTATAGAGGAAATTTTTTGTATGGATTTATTGCATGTGGACCATATGAAGTACTTCCAGAATGGGTTTTTGACAAAGTTTTCTGTCCACCAGTTGAAACAGACCCAATTACAGGCGAATCAAAAGTTGCTCAAGTTGGATTAAGAAGAGTGGAGAGTGCATTACTACAAGGATACAGACGTGATGAAGTCTTTATTGCAAACCCGGAGATGCTAGAAAAATCAATTGGCCCAGATACTAAAGTAGTTGGGATCAATGTGATGGATCCTCTTGGAATGGCACCAGTTACAACAACTATGTCACCTGAAAAGTTATCATATGTTGCAATGAAATTCAAAAAAATGTGTGCCAATATTATTCAACTAAAAAAGAAGTATGATTTTCACGTAGTAGTTGGTGGAAATGGGGCATGGGAATTAGCAAAATCAGATAGAATGCAAATTCATGGAATAGATACAGTTGTAGTTGGAGAAGCGGATGAATTAGCATTAGATTTATTTCATGATTTAGAAAAAGGTGATGCACCTGAATTAATGCATTGTTTTGTAAAGAATATACAAAATATCCCAATTATTGAAGGACCAACAATAAACTCCCTCATTGAAGCGATGAGAGGATGTGGAAGAGGATGTGACTTTTGTGATGTAAATAAGAGATCGAAAAAAGATCTACCATTAGAAAGATTACAACATGAAGCAAAGATCAACCTAGATTATGGATTTGACTCTATTTGGTTGCATTCTGATGAAATGCTACTTTATGGATGTGATAATAGGGATTTTATTCCAAATAGAGATGCAATTACAGATCTTTGGAAAGGTCTCAAAGGATTGGGAGCCAATTTTATTGGAACGACACATATGACTTTCTCAGCAGTTGCAGCAGATCCAGAATTAATGCGACAAATTTCAAGAATCAACAAACAAGATGAAACAGGTAGATGGCTTGCAACAAATTTGGGAATTGAAACAGTTGCACCAAACATGGTAAAAAAACATCTTGGGGTAAAAACAAGACCATTTGCACCTGAAGAATGGGGGAGTGTAGTAAGAGAAGGAGCAAAAATTTTAAATGAAAATCATTGGTTCCCAGCTGCTACAATAATCATAGGATGGCCAGATGAAACTCCAGATGACGTTCAATATACAATCGATATGATGAGTGATTTTAGAGAAATGAACTTTAGAGGATTAGTTGCACCATTACTTTACCAAGACTTTAGTGAAAAGAATTCTATGCACTTTGGAAACTTGAATGAGGCACAGTTTACATTATTTTGGAGATGTTGGGAAAATAATCTTAGGGTCATTAATGACATCATTCCAATTATTCTCAGAAATAAAACATATGGTCCACCAATGAAAGTATTCATGTATGGAATTTTAAAAGCAGGTACATGGGCAATTATGAGATATCTGCGAGGATTATGTAAAGATCTATTCAATGGACGAACCCCAGATGAAATCATTGACAAATATGCTAGAAGTAGATCAGTTTCTGCTCCTAAGATTCAAACAAAGAAACTATAGATTTTTAATAAAAAGGGTCCCCCCCGTTTATGCCTAGAAATCTGCGTAATGACTAAAATTATGATCAAGTGTGATTTGTTGGAAAGAGCTTAAGATTATGATCTAAGTAATAATTATGTGAAAAAATCATGGGGATTAATTTTGGTAATTGTTTCATTTTTTATATTTTTAATTAGTCTAGAGGAAGCCTATGCTTGTAGCTGTAGTAACACAAATCTATACAACGCAGTAAATTATGCAGATAATGTTTTTTTAGGAACTGTGGAAAAAATTGAGACTACTGGAGTATCGAATGAGATCAGTATTCACACAATGCGTTTTTGGAAGGGAAATGAGAATGAAACTATGAAAGTGCAGACTGCTTCCGACGAGGGAAGATGTGGATTTCCATTTAAAGAAAAACAAAATTACCTGATTTTTGCAACTCAAACAGGTGATGGGAATCTTGCCACAGAGTTGTGCAGTTATACAAGGAATGAAATTTATGCCTCTGGAGAAATATTTCTTCTGGATAATAATTTAGTTTTCTTATCAATTGGTTCTTTTTGGGTAATGCTATTCATATCTTGGATCATCCAAACATTCTATGACTTTTTTATTCCAATCTTAGTAATTGTGGGACTGGGAATTTATTATTTAATTTTGTTCAGAAAAAAAATATTTTCTAGAAAATCATGACATCTAGAGGCAAACAGAATCACTACAACGTAAAATTCCTCAAAGGGTATATAGAAATCGTCAAAAAAACAATTAATTTGTTATACCAAAAAATAATTTAGTAATTTATTCTAATTATTTTCCAACTCCTAATTCGTTATACCATTAGTCATTACGCAGATTTCTAGGCATAAACGGGGGGGATTGCCTTTTTATAGATTTTTAATAGCTTCGTCAGCTATTGTATTTCTTTTTGGTGTTAAAGAAACAAAATAATTTTTATCTGCTCTTTCAATAGCATCAACTTTCTTGAAAGATTTTGAATTTACATCGAATTCATAAATTCCTGATTCAAGGGTACCTTTAACATAAATCATAAGATACGTATCTCCATTTATAGAACTAAGTGGAATAAATGCCATAATGTAACCTTTATACGAATTAATAGGCATTGTGTTTTTCATGGGGGGAGCTGCAGATGCCATATACAAAAAGAGATCTTCGAGGGTATCAAATTCCTCATATTCTATATGCATTAACAATATGAGTTTGTTTCAATATAATAACTTAGAGTAATAATACGACAAAATTAAAGAAGACATGTTATTCATTTTTGGAAATTTATCATGAATTTTTTCTGGCTTTTCTGTTTTATGATTTTAACAATTACAGACATAGTAAACAACATGATAATAATGACAAATACAATTTAATCAATTTCCATAGGGTATAAAAACAAATGAGGAAAACACAAAAACAAAATATCGAATAGGGGTTCAAGCATCATTAAAATTCCAGAAAGAACCATCGGTGGACGATTCCTTCTGGATTGTTGGCGTGCAAACCAATTATTTTTATTAAAATAATTTTCGGCATTAAATGTTTGGTTAAATGATACATACCAAAAAAAGGGGGACTGATAGAGAAAACAGAAAAATCAAAACTATTTAGAGAATTTAGGATGATTTTTTGAATTTTGCAGCCCCAATAGCACCTGCGGCAGTAATAATCGCAGCGATAACAGCAGTCCATTGAAAAATTGTATTGTTTTGTTCAGATTCTGATTTTGATGTGGAGACAGAATCAGTTATCGGAACTATATCGGGACAACCGTCTGTATCTTGATAATTGTTTATGGTTTCAGATTGGATTGGACATTTATCGTAATCATCTGAAATTCCGTCATTATCTGAGTCTTTTATTGGTAGTACGTCTGGACAACCATCCGAGTCTTGAAATCCGTTAACTGTTTCAGCTTGTGTTGGACAAGAATCAATTGTATCTACT
>JBOGRE010000332.1:0-4882 GCA_050749345.1 Nitrosarchaeum sp.
AAGAAGAAGAGTACAGGTAGCTCGTGAATTCATGCATGACATGGAACTTTTATTCCTAGATGAACCAACCGTGGGATTAGATCCTAGTGCTCGAAGAAAATTATTAGATTATTTAAAAAATAAAGTAAAAACAGGGTTAACCATATTTTATACTACACATATTCTAAGCGAAGCTGAATATCTTTGCGATGAGATAGCTATTATAGATAAAGGAAAAATTCTTACTGTAAATACACCTGAGGCTTTAAAAAATAGATTTGGGAAAGAAAAAACGATAAAAATTCATTTACTAGAAAAACAAAATAAAATAACAACTTTTCTTTCAGGTATAGCTGATTGTAAAATTGATTTTGATAATGGAACTAACATTGTAATTCATTCAGAACAATCAGAATTAATATTACTACAAGTTTTACGAATTCTAAATGATAATCAAATTGAGATAGAGGATCTTTCAGCAGTTCCCACAAATCTTGAGGAGATTTTTTTAAAAATGGTGAGTGACAATGCATCCAATAATTAGACTTGTTAATAGAAATTTAACAATATCAATTAATCCTGGATTTTTGATCTGGCAAGTAGTATTTCCTTTAATCTATATTTTTGTTGCTGGTTATGCTTACACATCATTAATTCAGGAAGTACCTTTTGGTAACAAAAGTATTAACTATCCTGCATTTTTGGCATCTGGCATGATTGGATTTAACATTATGAATAGTACTCTTATCTCAGGAATAATAATTTGGAATGATAGGCGGCATGGAATGTTTGAACAAATAATGTCCGGTCCGTTTACACGAACTGATTATATTTTTAGTAATATTTGCACTATTGGAATTGTGGGATTGGTAAGTGCATCTTTGATTGCACTTGTTGGATACCCTGTATTTTTTGAATCAATTGAATTTTCTGTGATTACAATTCCTATGATTATTTTTGCTGCAATTGTTGGTTCTATTTTGTTTGGCTCAATCGCATCTATAATTTCTACTAGATTGCGTTCTAGTGAGGGATTTAACGTAATAATTAACACTGTTTTTCTATTCCTCGCATTTGTTAGTACGGCATTTTATCCAGCTTCAGGTTCACCAGAACCTCTTAGAACAGCTTTTTACCTAAATCCACTTACTTACTTGGTTGATGTGATACGTGCTGGCATTTTTGGTAATATTACAGAATTTGTAATTATAGAGATGATTATTTTAGTCGCTGTTGCATCTATATTCTTCATAATTGCAACAAAATTACTTACAAAATTAGATTTTTAATGATTTGGATTTTTAACATTACTAAAACTCTTGTATAGATCATTTATTTTTTTAATTATGTCTAAATTATCATATTTTATTAAACTTAGATTTGGTATGACACAATGACCTCCTATTATCCCGGGATACATCTTTGGTCTATTTCCTAAATTTTCCTGAATTTCATCTGCAAATTTCCACATCTCGTTAAAATCTATTTCTTCTTTATCACAAATCATTTTTGTGATCTGAGCATAATTGATTAACCATCCATAATACGTTGTATCCACTAAAATTTTTGCCAATTCAGCAGTTTTAGTAGTCGACATCCATTGTATTTTTTGGAATCTTTTCTCCAATTCTGATTTAATTTTAGAATTAATTTCAGCCTTATCTGAAGAGATAAATTTCGTATATTTTTTTATATCATCTAAAAATCTTCTATGTACCCCACGTACTGGCGAAAATAAAACAGGCAAATCAAATTTATCTTGAATAATTTTTGTAGTACCTGGTCTTACAGTAGAATGAATAATAATAACTTGCAAGTCATTAATCTTGTTAATCCAATTTGTTGTAATTTCTATAAATTCATTTAATTCTCCTGGAAGACAAACATGCAGATATTCTGGATTCATTATGGGAATATTTTCAGAATAATTTCTACATTTTGATTCATCATTGTCTATTCCCACACAATTAAAACCACGTTGAACAAGTAACTCAAATAGAGTAGAACCCACTTCTCCCATTCCTATAATAATATCTGTCATTTACTACCGTCTGAAAATTAATGGTATTATATTCATGTTATCTTAACAGTTTATTTTTTTAATAAATATGGTAGTCCTGCCCAGACTCGAACTGGGGTTAAGGGCTTCAAAGGCCCCTGTGCTTGACCGCTACACTACAGGGCTACTAAAACCACGTGTTACGATTCCCTTAATGAACTTTTTATTTACATTTATTTCTAACCTAAAATCAATTCATAATTATTCTTTAATAACTTGAATTAATTTTTCAATTGGATCTTCCATGCTGTTTGAAATTTTTCTTGCCTTTTTTTTATAATTATTATCAGATGATTCAAGGAATTTTTTGATAATTTTGTTAATCTTTTTGGGATTTGTTTCTCTTTTCACAAGATTATTTTTTACTAAATATTTTTCAACAATATTTGGTACTGCATTATAAGAAATAGTTGGAACTCCGAGTAAAGCTGATTCCGCTGTCATAGTGCCTCCTGATCCTAGAAAAACATCAGTATTATTTAACAAATATTTTCCATCAAATGACATCTTCAGAATTTTTGCTTTTTCACCAAATAATTTTCTTAGGTTTTTAATCTGCTCAGAATATCTTCCAAGAACAACAATATTTTCTCCATCAAATTCATTTACAATTTCTTTTATTATTTGAATTATAGTTCCTGATTTTTGTATATATGCAGCTTGTTCTTCTTCTACTCTAATCAGAATATTCTTCTTATGATTATTTTTAAATGGTAAGGAATCTTTCTGGTTTACATTTCTTTTTATCGTAACAAATGCATCAATTGCCTTGTATAAAATAATATTTTTTATGTCTATTCCATATTTTGAAAATTCTTTTTTGGGAATGATCCATGGTATTAATAATTTTTGAATTAAAGGCAATGTCAACTTCATTACTGCGTTAGCATGTGGTGAATCACAAAATGCAATGTGTTTAATTCCCATACCAAATGATACTCTTGCTGCTTCAGGTGAACAGAAACTGATTGCCAACTCTGGAGAAAATTTATCAATTAACAAAGATAGTTTTTTTATACGGTTAATACTAGCCTCAAGTTTATCATATTTTTCACTTCCTCCATGTTTTCCAACACAAACTAGGTCAAAGTTTCGAATTTTTGCAAGTTTTGAGACTTCATCATATGATCGTGAAGTACACAAAACATTATGTTTTTTCCTTAATTTTTCAATCATTGGTTCCGAAAACAATAATTGCTTAGGAGTTAGAATATCAATCCATATTTTCAAGTATTTTCAATTATTATGGTAAGTTCAATAAGTTTTTCTTAGTCTATTACTAGCCTTATGTGTAATGGGGGGAGCAAAAGTTGTTGTTTACGGACTTAGTACAGAAGGTTATGCTATTGCATGTCAAATGGCAATAAAGGGAGCAGATGTATACATTATTGATGAATCAACACCATCAGCAATTTCACTAAAAGCAGAAATAGCTAAAACTTACCCAAACGTATCTTCTCTAAAAGAAGATGAACCATTATTGGCTATGGAGCCAATCGATGTAGCAATTTCAAAAGCTCAGTATCTCTTCTTTACGCCAAGAATTAGAAAAACAGGACAAGATATCAAAACTGAAATTCATTCAAAATTCAAAGATGCTATAACTTCTCTGAAAAACAACAGCTCTGTAATTTATACTCTACCAACTGGGTTTGGTGGTAATAATGAAAACATCTCATTACTTGAACATGTAACAGGTCTTGAAGTAGGAAAGCAAATTTCTTATTTCTACTATCCTTTGGAAGATTTTAATCAACAACCAAAGATTATTGGTTCTTTTAATGGAAAAGAAGATTCTATATTGGCTGATCTTTTAACAACTGGAAAAAAAGGAAAAAAATTTGTAGCTATTTCTTCTTCTGAGCACTTTCATGCAATTAATGTATTGTCTAGATTTTCTAATCTTAGTAGCATTCTAGAAGTTTGCAGATACGTTCAAGATGACGTTACAAAAAATGATCTTTCTTCAGATGATTTTCAAGAAATTTTCTTAGACAATATGGTTAGTGGATTATTTGACCTTAAATCACTAGGTTCCTCATTTGAAGGTGCAAATACATTGATGTATCTGATAAATGGAAGTGTTAAGGGAATTGATGGTTATATTAAGAAACTAATTGATGAAATCCGTTCTACATTAAAGAAAAATGATCTAAAAGCCAGCAGAACAAAAATTGCATTATCATGGACACTTGATCAACATGAAATGCGTGGAGATAAAATTGAAATGTTACAGAATCTAACTTCTAGATTACGTGATTACATTGGTGACGTTGAATCTTATCAACATCCAAATCTTGATTTATTTCATAGTGACAAAACTACTATTATTGTTGCATGCTCAAAAATAGATTTTGAAAATATAGAAAAAAATAAACAAGATACCAATATTATTGTAATTAAAGCTAATCCCTTATGCGAAATTATTGAATAAGAGTATAAATTAGCTAATTGATCATTATGTTTGAATTGTCCGATGAAAATAATCTAGATGAAATTCCAGTTAATGTAATTTCTAAGAATCAAACCAATGATTCATACAATGAATTAGCACAATCTGTTACTGAAAATCTAACTGTCGATCAATTAGAAAATCTTTTAGAAAAAGAAAAACAAAAAGTACAAGATTATGAGGAAAAAATTAAGTATGTATTAGCAGATTATCAAAATCTAAATAGAAAAACACAATCTGATATTGAAAAAGGTGTAAATACAAAAATTGATGAATTCATGTTAGATTTTTTAAAAATTTATGATGATTTTATACGGGCTAAACAAGTATTTACAGAAAGTAAACTCAACACAGAAGGATTGGATTCTATTTTGAAAAATATGGATTCTTTG
>JBOGRE010000333.1:0-2619 GCA_050749345.1 Nitrosarchaeum sp.
ATGTTATAGTAAACAGTAGTTATTCAAAAGTTGAGTTTGAAAAGATGGGAGTGCAAAAAGATAAAATTGTTCAAATCAATCCTCCTCCAAATTTTGTTAAACATAGCTCAGATACTGAATATCTTCAAACATTTAGAAAAAAAATTGTAAAGGATGACTCTAAAATAATATTATTTTGTGGAAGACTGACAGAACGAAAAGGAGTTGAATATCTAATTAGAGCGATACCTGAAATCACAGACAAAAACGTCCATCTAGTTATAGCAGGTGGAGGAAGCCAAGAGGATAATCTTAAGCAGCTCACATCATCTTTACACCTAAACGATAGAGTTACCTATTTTGGCAGAGCAACTGATAGTGAACTAGGTTTATTACATGATATCGGTGATGTTTTTGTCTGTCCATCAATCATTGATTCACAAGGAGAAACTGAAGGTTTAGGACTGGTAATTCCAGAAGCCATGGAGTCAGAAATGCCTGTAATTGGAACGTCGGTAGGCGGGATTCCTGACATGATAAAAAATGAAATTAATGGTATTCTAGTACCACCAAAAGACCCAAAAGCTATTGCCAAAGCAATCGACAAGATTCTAAACATCCCAGAATTTACTAAAAAAATTATCCAAAATTCCAAAGACACAGTTAAAGAATTCTCACCTGAGATAATTGCCAAAAAATATCTCAAACTTTTTGAAGATATCATGACTACAAAGTAAACAAAATGAAATTACAATAAGATAAAATTATTTTTTAATTATCCCAAAATGATCTTGATTATCTTTTTTGACAATCAATGGTTTTCTTCTGACTCTATCTGCAAATTCTAAAAATGCATCATTTTGGGAAACGTCATCAGACATCAAGTAACCACCATTTTTCAAATGAGGCCAAGCAATTTGATATTCTTCCATCATATGCTTATACGTGTGAGAACTGTCATGCAAAAAAATATCAAATTGTTTTACTGTTGTTTTTAATTTTGGTATCTCAATCAATGAATTCCCAATGATAAGCTCATGCCAAATTTTTAATGATTCTGGAATAGCTTGTCCAACCTTCTCCTTAGTATGCCATGGCATAACTAAATAATCAATTGAAATTAATTTTCCTTTTTTCAAAGCATCTAATGCAAGTAACATGTATGAGCTGCTAAACCCATTTGCTACTCCTGTTTCAACTACAATATCTGGGTCTGAAAACTTTACTAAATAATATAGCATTCTGCAAATATTTTTTCCCAAACCAAAATCAATTGGATAAGGGTTATCTACAGACGAGTGTCTATCTCCACTTTTCTTTAATCTTACAAAATTGTCAATGTGGTTTTCTAACTCTAGAAAAATATTATCATTAAACGTTTGGTTTGGAAAAATCTTTTCTATTGCAATTTCTGCAGTGATTTCATTTTCAAAATACTCTACTTTACGTTTACTTTTCTTTTTATCGTTTTCTTTTTGTAATTTCAGGTCAACATATTCTGAAACCTTATGATTTTTTATGGCATGAATACCAATTTTTGCATATGAAGCCAAAGACATTCTCAATTTTGGATCATCCTGTTTGTTGGTTGAAATAATTTATGGATTGAATTGTTTTAGTCGGCATAATATTACTACATTTTTTAAGATTCATCATTTTTTATTTCTTTTTTAATAAATTTGATGACATTGTCAATTTATCTTTTACTAATCATAGGATTTCTACTCATTTTTATTGTCTCTCAATTTTATTAATGAGGATGTTGAATTCTCCAGGTAATGACGAAGATCTTTTTCTGCAAATGCCTGTCTTCTAAACACTACACTTGCAAACATGCCCATCATGATGCTTACTGCACCTAAAATTATGAATCCAGTTGATAGACTTTGGTTTACTGTAAGAGTATCTGATATAGTAAGTAACTTTGCAAATATTCCACCTCCAATAAATATTGCACCAAGGATACCAAAAGAAAAGACTGGTCTATGATACATTAAGGTTCGAGCTATGATTGAAAGTGAACGAGCTGTATAATTGAAAATATTTTTTACTACTCTAGATTTTCGCCTATCATCATATGTAACTGATACAGGAACTTCAGTAATGTGAAGTCCTTTGAACTTCAAGTCGATAAGTACCTCTTGGGTATATGTGAAATCATTGACTACTGAAATTTGTAAAAGACTATCCTTAGAGTATGCTCTGAGTCCGGTCTGTGTGTCTGTAAACTTTTGTCCAACTACCAATGAAACTAATCTGGAAAATATTTTGTTGCCAAGTAGTTTTATCTTTGGAATATTTTTAGGAGATTTGCCTTGAAATCTGGAGCCAATTACTACATCTGCTTGGTTATTCATTATGGGAACAACTATCTCATGAATCTGGTTAGAATCAAACTGAGAGTCTGCATCTATAGTTACTACAATGTCTGCATTCATTAGTATTGCATTTCTTATTCCTGTCATAAAGGCAGCCCCTACCCCACTGTTTCTCTTGTGCGATACTACTCTATCAGCCCCCCCGTTCATTGCACAATCTACTGTATTGTCTGCAGAGCCATCATTTACAACTAGTACCTGTACTTGGTCGACACCTAAGATTCGTCTTGGAATACTTTGTACTGCCTTTGCAATGTTATCC
>JBOGRE010000334.1:0-2669 GCA_050749345.1 Nitrosarchaeum sp.
GTTGCATATCGTGTGATGAGAGATTTATTGCATGACCCCCGAGTTGATACATACCAGTTTCAAAGCTTACTCTTGTTCGAGTAGATGGTTTTTGAAAAATCATAGTGAGTGTTTTATTTTTTAATAAAGGTTTGTTACCATTTTTTAATTCTTTTTTTAGTATAATAGAATAATCAATTAATTGAGTAAATTCTTTTGGGGTCAATTCCGCTAAAGTGAGTAGATCTTTTGTTTTGAGTTTCATTTCTTAAAGAATCCAAATACACCCCGTTTCTTTTTAGATTTTTCTTCTTCTTTATCTTGTTTGTGTTTCTTATCTTTAATTTCTTCTTTTTTAGACAAATGTTCGTCAAATTCACCATATTTTATTATCCTATCTGTTTTAGATTCTTCAGATTTTGGTCGTCCCTGTTTAATCCAATCACGAATTTTTTTGCCGAGTTTAATTGCATCATCATCATTTTCTGGCGGTGCGATATCATATAATTCTGAATAATTAAAAATATCAGTATCGGCAATTCCTACAAAAGGATCACTGATAGAAGAATCAGTTTTAGGTACTGGTGTTAGTTTAGGTTCTGGTGTTAGTTTAGGTTCTGGTGTTAGTTTAGGTTCTAGTATTAGTTTAGGTTCTGGTGTTAGTTTAGGTTCTAGTATTAGTTTAGGTTCAGAAGAAATTTTTTTAATATCCAATCCATCTAATGAACCGAATACAGTTTCCAGAAAAGTTTCTTTATCAAAAGGTTTTAGATCTGCATATTCCTGTCCAACACCAACATAAAGCACAGGAGTAGATGTAATTTTTACAATAGATAGTGCAGCACCGCCACGAGCATCAGCATCACTTTTTGTTAAAATCGAACCATTAAACTTTACATATTCAAAAAATTCTCGTGCTTGGTTTACAGTATCATTTCCAGCTAAAGAATCACCAACAAAAATTTTGAAGTCAGGATTTACTACTTTAGTGATTTTAGCAATTTGTTCCATCAGATTTTTACTAGTTTGCATTCGACCTGCAGTATCAATTAGTACACAGTCCATTTTATGAGATTTTGCATAAAGAACCGCATCTCTAGCTACTGCAGCAGGATCTGAATTATAATTTTGGGCAACCAATTTCAGATTCAAACGATTCGTGTGTTCACGTAATTGTTCGATAGCTCCTGCTCTAAATGTGTCAGCTGCTGCCACCACTACAGAGTATTTTGCTTGTTGTAACATATGTGCAACTTTAGCAAGTGAAGTAGTTTTTCCAGTTCCATTAATTCCTACAAAGAGTATTAGAAAAGGGTGACCTGTTTTCTTTTTTTCATCAATTCTTTCAAAAAGATCAATTTTGCCTGCAGCATCAAACAATGATGAAATACTAGAAATTAAGCTATTTTTAACAAATTTTTCAATTTCATTTTTATCTACTTTAGAACCGATAAGATGATTTTTTAAGTCAAATTTTATGGAATCAATCACTTCACTAGCTACATCAGATTCAAGAAGAGCTAGTTCCAACTCAAAAAGAATTTCTTCGATGTCTTTTTCATTTAGTTCTTTTTCACTGAGACTTTTCGCTGCATTTGAAAATGCATTACGAAGTTTATCAAACATTATTTTTATCCTGAAATATTTTGAGACGTTTCTTGCATGAGTTGATTCATTTGGTCTTTACCTTGTTCCAATCTTGCTATCACTTCTTGTTTTTTGTAAGAAGTATCTTGTAATACAATTTCAATTTCCTTAATTCTTGCCTCAAGATAGTTTATAGCAGAATCATATGTTTTTTCCACAGCAACTCCCGCACCTATATTTAAAACAATTTTGTTATTAGATGAGATTTTTGTTTGTGCATAAGTTCCCATTCCAAGTGGTACCAAAGTATCAGAATAAGGTCTCTGATGGAGTGATTTTATCGATTCAATTGCAGATACAGCTTCTC
Organism: Nitrosarchaeum sp.; assembly: GCA_050749345.1. Taxonomy (GTDB): domain Archaea; phylum Thermoproteota; class Nitrososphaeria; order Nitrososphaerales; family Nitrosopumilaceae; genus Nitrosarchaeum. Next base: position 1,934 of record JBOGRE010000334.1, read on the forward strand.
TTATGACACTAAGAAGTGTTCCTTCTCGTTGCGACAGATCAGTAAAGTAGGTTTCAAGCATTTGCATTTGTTGCATTAATTGTTGTGCTTGTTCTTCACTCATTTACAACAAACTACCTTGAGACGGTTATAAATTCATTCATGGAGCAATAACAGTAAGAAACTAAAGTGGTAGAAATATAGAACATAATTCAAAACTTCTGTGATTTAGAGTGTTTGTCAGATAACTAAAAATTAAATTAATAGCATGAGAAAAAACAATATAGGTTAATAAAAAAAATAAAGATTGGAATTTTATTTTACTTTGGAGAATCTGTGTTCTACTTCATCCCAATTAACTACATTCCACCAAGATGCAATATAATCAGGTCTTCTGTTTTGATATTTCAGATAGTATGCATGTTCCCAAACATCACAGCCCAACAACGGCACTAATCCTTCAGTTCTTGGACTAGTTTGGTTTGGCATAGATTTGTACTCAACCTTCTTAGTGGAAGGATTGTATACCAACCATCCCCAACCACTGCCTTGAATTACTGCAGTTGTGGATGAGAATTTGTCCTTAAAGTCAGAAAAGCTTCCAAAGGAATTTTTTATTGCATCTGCAATTGATCCTCCAGGTTCTCCGCCTCCATTTGGTTTCATGTTATTCCAAAACAGCTGATGATTATCATATCCACCACCATTGAAATTAATTGCACCTCTTTGTCCTTCTGGTACTTGATTAATGTTAGAC
>JBOGRE010000335.1:0-6935 GCA_050749345.1 Nitrosarchaeum sp.
AATCATGAATTGTTTTTCCAATTTCCCAAAATTTATCTGAAATGTAATGCATGTTTTTTATGATCTCTCCTTTTTCCATGGTTTCTAATTCTGAACTTGAAACAAGAGATTTTCCAACTGCAATAAACTTGTGTTGTGATTCCTCAATAATGCATACTATCTTTTCTTTTTCAAATTCACTATGGCTTTTGATTCCAGGTCTCATCACATTTGCACCCTTACACATGAATTTCACTGCCCCCATGTCTACTGTTACATGAGGAAATTTTTCAAGCATCTGCATTTCTGATAAAAATGGCAAATACTCATCATTAATCTTCAAAATCTTTATTCCATTACCTGTAATTATTTGCGCTTCATCTGCAATTTGATGTACTTTGAGGTTTTTTATTTTTGGGAATTCCATCCCCCATTTTTCTGAGACTGTTTTTAGGAGCGCAACCGTCTCACTTTTTGAGATTAAATTAGATTTCAAATTTTTGCTATCTCTTGTCTGATGTCTAACAAATCTCTTAGGATTGAACTTGCCGTTTCCATTCCTCCTGCACCTTTTCCAATAATTGTCTGAGTACCAGAATGTTCTGATGTAAATGCAATTGCGTTTAATGTTCCATTAACACACAACGGATCATCTACCAATACTTCTTTTGGTTCTACTACGAGTTCTTTATTGCACGAAGCAATTAATTTTACAGCACAATTGTTTTTCTTTGCTTTTTTAATATCTTCTGTTGTTACATTACGAATTCCCTTACATTTGATATCTGGCATTGTCACTTTCATATCCATAACCCAATTTGCAAGAATCACTAATTTTGCAGCTGCATCCAACCCATCCAAATCTAATGATTCATCTGCTTCCACATACCCTTTATCTTTTGCATCTTTTAAAGCAGTATCAAATGATGAACCGTTTGCCATATTTGTTAAAATATAATTTGTCGTTCCATTTAAGATACCTGAAAAAGATGTGATCCTTTCACCCCTGAGGCTATTTTTTGCATAATCTAAAATTGGAGTTCCCCCACCCACTGTTCCGCTAAACTTGAAGATGACTTGATTGTAAGTCGCTAGTTCCATTAATGATGGAAATGCTAATGCTAACGGTCCTTTGTTTACCGAAATTACATGCATTCCTCTTTTCATTGCAGTTGTTATGTGTGTCATTCCAGGTTCTGCATCTTTGTAATTACTGGCGGTAGTCTCAATCATCACATCTGCATCTACATTATTGATCATGTCTATTCCTGACATGTTATTTTTTGTGTTAGCATAGTTTTTTACTGTCCCAAATTTTTTCTTTACTTCTATCAGTTTTTCTAATTCCAATCCTGATGTATCTACAGCACTACCTTTGCTATCAAAGACACCTACAACTCGTGGTTTCAATCCATATTTTGCATAAAGATCTTCTGATCTTGAATCAAATAATTTTACCAAGCTTTGACCAACAACACCAAATCCACAAAGTATTATTCTCAAATTACTTCTTCCCTTCTATTACTATGACTCATTTCTTTTCATTGATTTCTTATCATTAACTGTGTTTTATTAATAATTTTTGAATGCTCTTAGAAGTGTTTTCTGTACTCAACAGTGACTGCCATCAACAGTTCCTTTATCATTCTTGTCAAGTTCAAGTGAAATCGAGTTAATACAGTATCTGAGATTGGTTGGCTTTGGTCCATCATCAAAAACATGTCCTAGATGTGCACCACACTTCTTACAGTTTACCTCAGTGCGTACCATTCCATAGGCTGTATCTGACACGTGTTCTATTTTTTCATCTGAAAGTGGTTGCCAAAAACTTGGCCATCCAGAACCAGAATCATATTTTGTATCTGAATTGAATAGTGATTCTCCACAACAGATGCACTTGTAAGTGCCTCTTTCTTTACTATTGTAGTATTTTCCAGTAAATGGTGGCTCTGTACCTTTGTTGATGCATACCTCGAATTGCTCAGGTGTCAATGTCTCCTTCCATTCTTTGGGTGTTTTTATAATTTTATCTGCCATGTTTTTGTCTCTTTTTGATTGTATTAGAATATTTTCTATTTTTTAAGGTTCTTTCTTTTCTCTTCAGACCTTTTTTCTGATTCGAATCTTTCTAAATCATATTCTTTTAAATCCACAAATTTCATTATTTTACCTAAGTTGGGATGAACTCTGTTGATCTCTTTAAACATCTGCTGTGCAACTCGTCTGTAATCAATGTGTCCTTGTGGAATCGTTCTTAATTCTATTAAATGACATGCCTCTCGAAGATTAAATTTCATAAAATATGAGTAATTATAGGCAAAGTTAACAACATACTGTCCCTGTTCTGGATGTTTTGTTCTGATTTTATCAAACGTTTGTTTTGTTTTCTCCATGCACTCTTTGTACTCTTTTTCAATTCCTAGAATTTTGATTTCATTTGGAATATTATATCCATGATCTGTTGTAAGTAATTGTCTTTCTAATGTCAGCGCTCTGTGTCTGTGAAAATCTCTGAACATTCCAAAATTATTGAGTAAATCAAACGTATAGTACACATTTTCAAATGCTCTTGATGGTCTATGACGTCTATTTTCACGCAGTTTTGTAAATGTGTTGATTATTTTTATTTTCTTTTCATTTGATATTTTTTTTACTTGCTGCATTATTATATTATAAGATGTACTTGGGGACTGTTCATATATCGTGCTTGTAATAATTTTGTCTATGGCTGTTTTTTCTGATTCATAATCGACTAATTGTGTTCTTGTTCCTGAAATTATTTTTGGCTTGATTTCTTTAGATACTTTTTTTGATGTCTTTTTAAGCTGTTGTAGATAATTTTGAAATATTTTTCCATATTTGTCATCTGCTCTTCTAACAAAAGATTTGATAGTAGTGTCAAGTTCTTTTTTGATTTTTGAGGCTAAATCTTGCTCTTCTTCAAGTTCAGATGATGCAAGTATTGTGAGTAAATATTCAAAAGCGCGCCCATTTCCTGTAATTCCCACATTAGTTAATGTAGATGCTGGCAAAAGTCCCCGTAGAATATCCAATGCTTTTGCTTTTGTAGAGCCATTGTAAATCATATTTGCAGATTTGATATCTGTATCCTCTTTTAGTTTGGAAAATGATTTTTCTATTCCATCTTTTGAATCCTTAAAAATATATTTTTCAATTGGATATTTTTCTCGTATGTATTTTATCATGGGTTCAATATTTTTTGAATAAACATCAAATGAAAAATTACATGTATCTAAATACAAATCCCCGAATTTTGATTTCATTAAGACTGGTTCTCTATAGAATCTGTATTGCCCATTTATTTTTTTATTCCACGCTACATATCTTGATGACTTCTCCAAATATGATAATCCTATTCTCCTATCTTCAATTTTCTTAACTGCGATATTTGAAAGTCCTTCAACTGCAATTTGAGCCTCTCCCAATTCTGCAACTGAATCATCCCCGTACTCTAAGAGTACGCGGTTGTAAAATTCCTCCCCTCTATTTTTATTTTGTAAAAATTCATCTAAAAATATCCTGCGCATGCTTTTGTCTGTTCTACTATATCTTGACATCAATGCACCTCGATCAACTTGTCTTGGCGTGGTTATTGCAAATACACTGCTGTCTGCATTTGAAAAATGTTTGGAAAGAATCTTTTTTTCTTTAATTGAAAATTCTGACAATATGTTTGTCAAGTTTCCCAATTATTAATAGTCTATTTCTTTTTTCCAATCTGTATCAGATCGGGTGTTTTATTTTTTTCCATCCCTTTTGTCTGCCATCTTAGTAGCACCTCTTTGAATGCATTTGCGTCTGATTCATTTTCCGTATACATTAATGCAGTTACCCATCTACCTTTTCCTGCTTTTCCACCAACGGAATTCATCCAAAAATTACTTGGTAACGTTTCCATGGCTTTGTTGTTTGGATCTTTTGTAATTTCTAGCCATCTTTTTCCCACAAAATTCAAAATTTGCTCTAATTCTTCTTTTTCGATCATGTTATTTGTTATTTATCGCTAAATTTTAAAATTTCTAAAACTGTTATACTGAATTTGATTGATTCCATCTCATACAAGCAACCTTCTGCAAGATCAGTGTACGACTATCTCATTACAATGTAAATTTTACCTCAAATATGTTGATATTCTAATTCATTCTTTGTATCAAAATAAAAGTCTAGTCTGTTGATTCCACATATGCTGTATTTTATCACCAAATAAAATACTTGATATTGGATCTTAAGACCAACAACGGTTAGTTGTTTGGTGAGAGTTCCAATTGTAACTAGTTTGGTAATTTTGTATTTAGATCATACTGATGATTTCTACGTGATTCTTTTATTCTAATCTAAATAATGTGAATTCATAGATGGGATGAGGTTTTCTCGACCATTACCTCATACGTCTATTTACAAAAGATTAGAATACCTTATGAACTTCTAATTCTTCATTTAATTAAATAATGAAATATATTGTAATTTTCTTGATTTTGATTGGAATTGTAGGGTTGTCTTTTTCATTAGAGTCTAAAATAGAACTTGATGAGCCTTTTCTAATAAAACTTCATCAGACACTATCTGTTGATAATCGCAATGTGGAGTTTTTTGAAATAAAAGATTCAAGATGTCCCTCAGATGTGACATGTATTTGAGAGGGACGTGCCTCTGTCATACTTCATATTTTCAACCAAACTCAATATCAAACAATAACACTTACAACAGGTGAAACCATAAAATGGCATTTTGATTCATATGAAATCAATTTAATTGATGTCTCTCCTTATCCTGTAAGTACTTAAGGACATTTCAGAAGAATATGTCGCAACAATCAGTATGTCTAAAAATAAACCTGAAATTGTTTTGCCACCCTTAAAACAGTCCAAAAGTGGTGTCAAATTTGATCTAATTGAGTGTAAATCTGTCCTTGTTTTAATAATAAAAAACAGTGATGGTTCACCAGCTTGCGTAAAACCCGAGACAAAAGCACAATTAATTAACAGAGATTGGGCAACAGATGCAATTTAGATACGTGTAGAGTTTGAAACGCATTTATTCAAACTAAATAGTTCTTAGGGTTGATTTATAATCATAACCTAAACGAATTGAATCAATTTGCCAATAGAAACAGGCGTGATCACATTAGAACTTTGGATTCTTTTTTTCGTAATTCTGTTAGTTACAATAGCGATTGATCTTGGTTTATTGCATAAAATTAAAAGAAAACTAAGCAAGACCAAACAAACTGAAACAGAACATGTGATGTCTAGCAAAGAGGCTCTTGGTTGGACACTAACTTGGATTTCTCTTGCAGGTGTCTTTGCTGCAGTGATTTACTTTACACTAGGCAATGATAAGATGATCGAGTTTGTCACTGGGTATGCTTTAGAAAAATCACTTAGCGTAGATAACATGTTTGTGTTTTTGCTGGTATTTACTACTTTGGGAATTCCTCACAAGTATCAGCATAGAGTTCTCTCATTTGGAATCTTAAGTGCAATCGCAATGAGAATAGTACTAATTCTTGTTGGTGCATCGTTACTAGATAACTTCCATTGGATGATCTACATTTTTGGTGGATTACTTTGGTACACTTCAATTAGAATGATCATTCAAAAAGAAGAAAAGAAAATTGAATTAGAAAAAAACATTGCAGTTCGAATTCTAAAAAAGTTCATGCCCGTCAATCTTAGCTTAGTTGGAAACAAATTCATTGTTCCAATTAATGGAATAATGCATGCTACTCCATTACTAGTTGCCCTTGCAATTATTGAGTTAACTGATTTGGTATTTGCAATGGACTCTATCCCAGCTGTTTTAGCAATAACTAGAGATCCATTCATAGTCATCACATCAAACGTATTTGCGATTTTAGGTTTGAGAGCATTATACTTTTTAATTGGAGGTATGATGGAAAGATTCCATTATCTCAAACCTGGACTGATTGTATTATTGCTCTTTATTGGAACAAAGATGATAATTTCAGAATTTTATTTTATCTCAACTGTGACATCATTGATTATCGTGTTTATAATTTTGGCAACAGTTATTGTGGGTTCGTTATTAACAAAACCAAAGACTTCCAAACAAGAATAACTTATTTGCTTCTAAATGCCAATATGAAACCAATACCGCCGCATATCACTCCTAATGCAAGTATGGCGATAAAGCCCCCTATTGGTTCTATAAAAGAATCCATAATGGCTGGATATTTTGGACCTATCTTTCCTTCGATAAATACTGTAAGTAATCCTGTTCCGGCCAATCCCGCAAATGCCATTGTGATCATTGCACCTGCTCCTCCAACATTCATTCCAATTAGATGAATCGCTGATAACATGTTTGATGCTTTAGAGAATTTCTTCTTTAATGTAATTTCAAGATGACTGTAAAATAATGCAGATACTGCTACTGCAAGTACCACAATCAAATAAAATATGATCCCCAAAAAGAACCATTTTGCAGTCCCTTCAAAAGATAATGATAGATATTGTATTATGTTTACTTGAGTATATGTCATTTGTATTCCGACAATGACTATTGACATTGCTGTAATTACCCCTCCTTGAAGAATAGCTGCAATTATGAACCTGTTTGCCCACTTACTACCCATTTCTTCCATATTTACATCTAGTTTGAAATATTATCATAAGTATCTTTTAAATTTGAATAATGCTCAAATTGTTAATTTTTAATAACAATTACTGCTTTTGTTCTCTTATTTCACAGCTATTTTTTCCAATCTCATATGTAATTGAGAACAAATGAATTCAATGCTATAACATGTTAATCTCAATTGATCAAATGGGTAGTGAAATTTATTATCTCATTTATTAAATTTGGATTTGATTGAATCTTTGTACTTTGAATAGAAAATTAACCCTTAGTTTGTGCTTTAGTTTATTATTGTTAGTTGGCACTGTATCTTTTCAAACAGTATATGCTGAGCCTAA
>JBOGRE010000336.1:0-2354 GCA_050749345.1 Nitrosarchaeum sp.
CCAGAACCTGTTAATTATTTTGAATCCCCTACCGGCCTGAGTGGAATAGTTATCGCTTTTGTCCTGGTTTTCTTTGCTTTTGTTGGTTTTGAGGATATGGCAAATGTTGCAGAAGAGGTCAAAAAACCATCCCGAACTATTCCAAAGGCAATTTTGCTCTCAATCTCAATTACCGTAGTCATCTATGTTCTTGTTTCTTTGGCAGCGGTCCGAGTGGTAAGCTGGCAAGACTTGGGTGCATCTACTGCTCCTCTAGCTGCTGTAGCAGAAAGAGCATTGGGTAGTGGAGGCCATGTATTATTATCATCAATTGCCCTTTTTGCAACAACAAACACGGTTCTCATTATCTTAATTGCAGGAGCTCGTATACTGTATGGCATGGCAAGCGATAGATCTTTGCCTTCACTTCTTGGAAAAATTCATTTTAAAACAAAAACTCCATGGATTGCAGTTATTGGAATAATGCTAGCCTCAATGGTATTTGCATTTGTCGGAGACATTGTACTTGTTGCAAATATCTCTGTATTTGCAATAGTGATTACCTTTACAATGTTGAATTTAGCTGTAATTGTACTTCGATATACCGATCCAGCTATTGCAAGACCGTTTAGAGTTCCATTAAACATTGGAAATTTTCCAATACTGCCACTTTTTGGTCTAGGGTTTTCTGTATACATGGGATTTCAGTTTGAACTTCCTGTATTAGCTGTTGGAGGAGGAATTATCGGAGCTGGGATTTTGTTTTACATCATATATACCAGACAGAAGAAAAATCATCAACACGATGAAGCGTAATAAAGAAATCTCATTTAGTATAGACAAGAAACTAATTTTCCTAGTCATGATTGTATCTATTGTTACAATTTCTGCAAGTGCTTACTTGAGCTTTACCTCTGCTACTGAAGTTTTGCAAGAGAGAATGGAGGAGAGATTGCTTAGTGAATCAACTCTTCGTGGCAATTCCGTCTTGTCATTTATTCACACGCGAATCAAAGAGACCCAGGTAATCTCAACTGATCCAATGATTAGAAATTTGGTTACCGAATTAAATAGCATACCTTATGATCCTGCTACCTACTATTCAACAATTCAAGAAAAAAGACGTGATTTTCTCACTCAAATCCAAGCGTTTCAGGAACTAGTTGGATTTTCAATAGGATTTGAGGATGTAAAAATTATTGGAAAAGAAGGACGTGTATTTTTTTCTCTAGTAAGGCTAAAAACAACTGATAATTTTTCTGAAGATCCAAAGTTTCTTCGTGGTTTACAAGAACCCTTTGCAGTTTTTGAACCTGGAGAAAATGGTGGAAGTAAATTGATTATAGGTGTTCCAATTTATGGAAAAGAAAAAAGTACAAAACCAATTGGAGTAATTATTGCAACTATGCGAACTGATGAATTCAATGATATTTTGTTGCATCGTAGCGGTTTGGGTGAAACTGGCGAAGCCTATCTTGTGAATAAAGATCATTTGATGATAACTGAATCCCGATTTATTGAAAATGCTCCGTTTAACCAAATTGTTGATACTTTGCCAGTAAGGGAATGTTTTGAAAATGGTAAACAAGTAAGCGGAATTTACCAAGATTATAGAGGCGATTCGGTTTTTGGTTTTTCATACTGTGTACACGATTTAGGATTTGTATTGCTTGCAGAATTCAACGAGGATGAAACCTTACTACCTGTTTCGGTTTTGCAGAATAAAATCTTTCTTACAGGTATTGTGATCTCAATTGTTATGGCAATAGTCGCCTTCTTTTTGGCAAAACTACTTTCAAGACCAATAATCAAACTAAAAGACGCTACAAATCAAATTGCTAGTGGCAACTATAACGTAAGAACGAACATAAGAACCCGTGATGAAGTGGGACAGCTTGCTGCATCATTTGACATAATGGCGCAAAAGATTCAGGAATCTCTAATCACTATTAAACAAAAAGAGGATGTAATCAAACAGCAGGAGGATATTCTTCTAAATTTCTCAGATCAAAGTGAATATGGCTGTGTTTGCCTTATTGATATTAAAGATTCGACAAGGATTACAGCAAAAATGTCTGACTCTCAAGCAAGCACACTTTATAGTACCTTTTTAAATTCAATGGCCACAATTGTTCAGAAATTCAAAGGAACAGTGATAAAAAATATTGGCGATGCATTACTTTTTTATTTTCCAAAAACTAATCCTTATGATATACAATCATTCAAAAATGTACTTGACTGTTGTTTTGATATGATTGATGCACATGACAAAATTTGTAATATTCTTGAAGAAAAAGGCCTTCCATGTGTGGATTATAAAATTAGTGCAACATATGGTTCTGTAAGATTAGCAAGTACTTCCACATCTGACGTTA
>JBOGRE010000337.1:0-4479 GCA_050749345.1 Nitrosarchaeum sp.
ATATGCACATGATAGCAGCGCAACCACATGGATGTGCACCTATAGTTGATGCATTTAAGAAAAAAAGCAAAGAAGTGATTCCAGTGGAGCATCCTGATACAATTGCAAAGAGTTTGGCGATAGGTGATCCTGGAGATGGTAGATATGTGCTAAAACGATTAGCGCAATACAATGGATTTGCAGAAGAATGTAATAATAAAGAAATTTTGGATGCGATATTACTTTTGGCAAAAACTGAGGGAATATTTACAGAGCCAGCAGGAGGTGTCTCTGTAGCTGTACTGCAAAAGATGGTTGAGCAGGGAAAAATTGACAAAAATGATTCTGTAGTGTGCTACGTTACTGGAAATGGATTAAAGGCAACTGAGGCAATAATGGAAGTTTTGCCAAAACCAAAAGTAATGAAGGCAAATATCAAAGAAATATCGGCGGTAGTAAACTAGAATGGCAAATATCACATTTACAATTCCATCAGTACTAAATCAAGGCGGTGGAGAAAAAAAGACAGAGATATCAGCCGATTCTCTAACTAGTGCATTTACAAAAATATCTGAAATTATGGGTGATGACTTTAAGAGACGAGTTTTAGAAGGTGACGGGATTCCACGTTCTCTAATTAACATCTACATTAATGGAAAGAACGCCAAGTTTTCTGATGGCATGAATACTGTTCTCAAAGATGGAGACGAAGTATACATCTTACCAGCAGTTGCTGGTGGTTCAAATGAACTATCAAAAAAGGAACTGGATAAATTTTCTCGCCAGGTAATGCTTGAAGAGATTGGATACCAAGGACAACTAAAACTAAAAAACGCCAAAGTTTGTGTTGTAGGTGTAGGTGGTCTTGGTAACCCAATTACTACAAGATTAGCTGCAATGGGTGTTGGAACTCTCCGTATAGTGGATAGAGACGTAATTGAGCTGTCCAATTTGCATCGTCAGACAATGTTTGATGAAGACGATGTTGGACAAGTAAAAGTTGAAGTTGCTGCAAAAAAACTTCAGAAACTAAACCCTGATTGTAAGATTGAAGCGCTAGCTGTTTCTGTAAATGATTACACTGCACTTGAAGTTGTTGCAGGATGTGATGTTGTAGTTGATGCACTTGATAGCGTCAATGCCAGATATGCCTTAAACAAGGCATGTGTAAAGTTTGGTATTCCTTTTGTTACAGGGGCTGCAGTAGGTGTATCTGGACAAATATTTACAATTCTTCCAGGCATTAGTGCATGTTATCATTGCATGTTTCCTGCACTTGATGAGGATTCCATGCCTACATGTAGCATTGAAGGAGTTCATCCATCAATATTATCCATAGTTGGAGGAATTGAGGTAGCAGAAGCAGTCAAAGTAATTATGGGCAAAAAGCCTAGTCTTTCAGATAAAATATTACATGTAGATATTGAGAATCTAGATTTTACAAGTACACGTACATTTAGAGCAGAAGAATGTCCAGTATGCGGATCTGGAAAAGCAGAAGAGACTGTAAAAGAAGAATTGATTCTAGAGGAACTATGTGGAAGAAACCAAGGCAAGAGGACTTTCTCCATTACTCCTACCAGCACATTTGATCTTGATGTAAATACAGTAACTAGTATTGCAAAACAAAAGGGATTCAGAGTGGAAAATCAGGGTGAGCTTGGTCTTTCCATGAAAACTGATGATCTTTATGTAAGCTTTATGAAAAAAGGCTCTGCTGTTGTAGTTGGGCCAAAAGATGAATCTGATGCCATATCTTTGTACAAGAGTCTTTTGGGAAAAGAGATCTCAAGAACAGCAAATTAATTATCTACTGAAATAAAATAATTCTATGAACAAAATAATCTTCTTTGGGTTTATTTTTCTTTTATTTCCTTTGAGCACTTCTTTTGGAACAACTCAAACATTCAATAATAATACTATCTTTGTATTTGTGCAAACAACTGTAAGAAATTCTGATGGTACTCTTGTTGTTTATCTTGAATCAACTAAATTTACTGATTTTAATTTATCTGCCCTTGAATCATTTTTGGATTATGAGGCAACTCGTGGAAATGATCCAACAGTTACAATTGATGGACAACAATATCAAATTATTCAAAGAGCACAATCACAATCATTTGATTCTGAAGGATTAGTAGCAAGTACCATACTATATGATAATGTGGATGGAAAACCTGTGATACTTGCCAGATTTGCCCACGATGGATATCCTACAATTCCAGGTGATACTATGGAATCGATATGGACTTTTGTCAGACCACTATCTTAGACTTTATTTTTGATAATAACACCCCAACACCAATTGCAAAGAAAACTACTAGTGGCATGAATCTATATGGCTGGTTTGTCTGGTTTGTAAAGCCAGTCAGTATTGGAGCTACTAACAGCATACCTGCAATTAATATCATAATTGATTCTCCATGTTTTATGCCCTTTTTTGCTACTGTGAAGAGTCCTATCATTAATGGAATCATAAATAGTAAGACTAATCCATCTGATCTTAACTGGTATGAAAAAGAGGTAAAACCCATCCAAAATTCTTTTGCATCAAAAATTTCCTGTGTTGCTTCACCACCTAAGCTCATAGACATTAAAGCAATACCAATCATAGATATGATTACTATAGTAGATAATACAACAATAATTTTACTCTTTTTTGATACATCTGATCTTAAAACAAAGTAAATAGACATGGGCAAAAATGCTACAGTCAACGCCTTTGCTGGAATTGAAATTATATATGATATTGGAGAAAGTGGCCAGAATCTATACACCAAATATAGTGATAACAGATAAAATAAAATCCAAAAATTGCTGTATGCTACTGAAGTATCATATGTCAAAAATAGATTGCTTTGAAGCAAAACTATTACTGCAATTATTCCTGCAAATCTTTTTTGAGTGATTTTTTTTGTAAGAAAATATGTTGTTAATAATAATGCAATGCTTGCAAGAAATGGAATTACCTTATAGTTTCCAAATAATACCATTGATGCTTTAAGGAAAAAATATGTGACATGTGGCTCAAATGCGTTTGAGACTTGAGAGATATTCCAAACATCTACTCTGTTTTTTATGCCGATATAGTCTTCAAACTTTTCTTCTACTCCAAGATCACTTGCATTGGATACAACATAGATCCCAAGCAAAACTGTCATTGCAATAAAAGCAGTCTTCTTTGAGATCTCAAAGATGAATAACTTTTTTAAATTATTTTCAATGTTTTTTGGCAGTTTGCCTTTTTTGTATGCTGCAAATAATCCAAACATTATGAAATTTACTAAGATTAATGAGGCTACCCAAGGTCCTGTCTCATACTGACTTGGTCCTACCTTTGGAATTTTTAGAGATGTTGTAATATCAGATGATTGTACTATGGCAGGAAATACCACAGGTACAAACGATATCAGAACTATTGTAATGCTAAAGAGAAAAACCAACCATGGTATCTTTTGTCTTTGGACTGTCTTTTCCATAGGGATGGTAAAATTTTACTGCCTTAAAATCTGCATTATTTTTGATATACGTGTTGCAAGTTGAGCTTTAGACTGTTTATACCCAAATTGTTCTATATGATTTACTACGATAATTTAATGAAATTAAGATAATTATTGCTATACATAAAAAATCAAAGATATCTAATAATCATAATACCTACATCTGGATTTTTGTAAATATTTTGGGAATAATTAAATGACTAGTATTTAAAATTAAATCCATTGCTTAACAAAGAGACTTTGGACAAATATGATTCCAAAGAAATGTATAAAATCTATGACAGATGGCCAGAAATTGCACGGGAATCATATTTCTCTGGACTAGAACCCCTAGATTTTCATGGTATTGATCATATTGTCTTTGCTGGAATGGGAGGTTCTGGTGCAATCGGAGACTTGTTCAACTCAATTCTATCTAAGAGTAACATTCATGTCTCTGTAGTCAAAGGATATCTTTTACCAAAGACTGTTGATAAAAACACTCTAGTAGTTACAACTAGTATTTCTGGAAATACTAGTGAAACATTAATTCTATTAGAATCTGCCACCAAACTTGACTGTAGATTAATTGCCTTTTCTTCTGGTGGAAAAATGAAAAAATTTTGTATCGACAATAAAATTAATTTTAGACAAGTTGATTCTATACACTCTCCAAGAACTTCATTTGTAAAATTTGTTTATTCTATAATGAATGTTTTAAATCATATTCTCACAATAGAAAAAAATGAAATTCTGGAATCTTTGTCTGCATTAGAAGACTTGAGAAAACAAATTTCTTCTAATAACTTATCTAATACAAATCCTGCCATAGATCTTGCAACCTGGATCTCTGGGATACCTCTAATTTACTATCCACATGGTTTACAATCTTGTGCTATTCGATTCAAGCAATCTTTACAGGAAAATGCAAAAATTCACGTTATGGTAGAAGATATTGTGGAAGCATCTCATAATGGAATAGTTTCATGGGAAAAACCTTCAATTGTTCAACCAATATTAT
>JBOGRE010000338.1:0-2693 GCA_050749345.1 Nitrosarchaeum sp.
GTGTCAATTACAGGTAAATTATCAGGACAACCATCCGAGTCTTCATACCCATTAAATGTTTCAGGAGAACGTGTACAAGCATCAGCAGAATTTACAATTCCATCCTTATCTGAATCTTGAAGGGTAACAATATCGGGACAACCATCTGTATCTTGAAATCCGTTAACTGTTTCAGCTTGTGTTGGGCATTGATCTATTTTATCATCAATTCCATCATTATCAGTATCTTTTGGTGCTATTACATCTGGACAACCATCGAGATCTTCATTACCGTTAACTGTTTCAGCTTGTGTTGGACATTGATCAAGGGAATCAGAAATTCCGTCTCCATCAGTATCTTTCGGTGCTATCACATCGGGACAACCATCTGTATCTTGATAGCCATTAACTGTTTCAGGATCATTTGAACATTGATCAAGGGAATCAGAAATTCCGTCTCCATCAGTATCAGAAACTTGAGCATATACGGTATTTGGTAATAAAATGAATAGTAAAATAAAACCAATCAAAAATGACTTTGTATTGTTTTTCATATTTTTTACCTAGATGTGTTTATTCTCAATTCCGATATAAAAAACGTTGAGATCATTTCATCCATTTTCTTAAAGATTAGAGATAGAATGAAAATTTAAGTTATTTTTTGGATTTCAAGTGTTTGTGAACTTTGAATCCAATTACAGTTGGTGCTACAATGTACATTCCCAAGTTTAAGGTAATTACAGAGATTCCCAATCCTAATACTTCAGCATCAGAACCATCTTCAGCTAATGTCATAATTGAAAGGGTGGAAATCATAGGAGTGATAAAAGCTCTTACTGCTTCTTGGAATAAAGGATGTTCTCTTTCTAGATCAGCGATTGTAGGTGAGAATGAGTAGTATAGTTGGTTAAAACCAGTCATAAAAGCCATACCAGATGAAGTACTCATTACAGTGTTATCTCTTATTTCTCTAAGGAACTGTACTTGAGGAGCCAATTCAGTACCATATGCAGCAGTTGCAATTAGACATGCTCCACCTTTTCCTTTATCCTCAGTTTTTACAACTTGGCAAATACCATTTACCAATTCGGTTCCTTTACCACAAGTTAGTTCGGTTGGAGTTGGTTCTGGTTCTGGTTCTGGTGTTGGTTCAGGTTCTGGTGTTGGTTCAGGTTCTGGTGTTGATTTAGTAACACATTTTCCATTAATCAAAGTTTGACCAGATGGACATGTTTGTGGATATGAATCACCACCGGATATAATAGTACCACTACCACCGGTAAATTCAAACGTTATTTCAGATTTTAATCCAGAAAAATTAGCAAGAATGGTGTAGTCGCCAGGTGCTTTAAACTGTGGACCATCGGCTTTAAGACTTGTTTGAAAAGAACCATCCTCATTAGGATGTACTTGAGCTATTGTGACAATATTATTATCTGGTGCTCGAACTATAATTGCAACATCACCAGTACTAAGATTTTCAATATTATGGATCATACCAGAAATAACAACTGTACCACCTTGTCCATAAAGATCTTTGTCAGTTTGTAAATTTAGATCATTTTTTGGAGGTTTTACAGCACTAACGCATTCATTATTTTGCCATACCTCGTTAGCTCCACAGTCTTCAGGACCTAAAGCATGTATAGTTTCAACAAACCCAAATGAAAATAAAGAAATAATTAACAATAATAGGAAACCCCCAAGTTTCATTTTCATTTTGAATCAGGTTTGAGAGTATTTATGTATTCAATGAAAGAAAAATTGACCTGATTATACTCTAATTATACCTTTTTTGACCAAGTACTGTAGTGATTTTATAAAGTCATCATCTGAGATTTGATCGTTAGACCACCATCTTGCATTATTTTTGACCCAATCAGGAATTACTCTTTCGTATATTGAATTTTCTTTTGGCAATACAATAATCCTGTCTTCTATCATCTGTTTTAATCCATCAATAAATTCAGAATTAGAAATAGAAGCAGATGACCATTGTCTTGCATTATCTTTAACCCAATCAGGAATATTTTGGGTGGAAGCAACAAATGAAACTAATCCGACATTAGCGTTATCATGAGATAACTGAATCTTATAAACCCCGGGTAGAGAATTTTCATTTATTGAAAATGCTGCACGATAACTGCCACTATCGGATAAAATTGCAGTAAAATTTTGAACATTACCATCAGGATATGTCAAGAGTATATCTAAAGGAATACCTCTTATATGATTAGTAATACTGCCAGAGAGAATTATTTCTTCAGAGTTACCTGATGATGGAATTGTAATTTTATTGGTGCTTAATTGTGGTGAATTTGAAAATTGTGTAGGAGATTTATTTTGTAATAAACTGAATATGTTTGGATTCCCAGAGATGTCTCTAGAATCATGATATTTTGCATCAAGGCTACCTCCAGCACTAGAAATTAATTGTGTTCCAGATTTATTACAAATTTGTGAAGGCATTTTGAATGTTCCCTCAAACACACCAGTACTAGGTCCAGTCTCAACTAAAGTAAAACCTGTAGAAGCCAAGCCACCATACTCAACCCCGTTTACAGTACATCGCTGATATCTAATATCTTTAATTAAAATCTCCAACAAAATATCTCCATCTTTACCAACGGTATCTATATCTGGTAAATTAGGATCATTATTTACTAGATAGATATCAACATCATCACTTTTCAAATTAAGATCTGGGTCTTTGA